>JAIXZF010000220.1 GCA_027489835.1 Hyphomicrobiales bacterium | reverse complement strand
CGGTAGCTTTCCTCGATCGACGACGCCTCGTCCTTGCGCTGCGAGAGGAAGGCCTCGAGGGCGGGGTTCAGCCGGATCGCCTCGTCGACCTCGGCGGACGAGCCGGGGCGGTAGGCGCCCAGCCGGATCAGCTCCTCCATGTCGGAGTAGGCGGCCAGCGTCTGGCGTGCCTTGAGCACCACGGGCCAGTAATTGGGATCAGCCGACTTCGGCATCGTTCGCGAGATCGATTTCAGGATGTTGATGGCCGGATAGCGCCCACGTTCGGCAATCGATCGCTCCATCACGATGTGCCCGTCGAGGATGCCGCGCACCGCATCCGCCACGGGCTCGTTGTGATCGTCGCCGTCGACCAGCACGGTGAACAGCCCCGTGATTGCGCCTTCGCCGGAGCCCGGCCCCGCCCGCTCGAGCAGGCGCGGCAACTCGCTGAAGACGGTGGGGGTGTAGCCCTTGGTGGTGGGCGGCTCGCCGGCGGCGAGCCCGATCTCGCGCTGGGCCATGGCGAAGCGCGTGACGGAGTCCATCATGCAGAGCACCTGCGCGCCCTGATCGCGGAAATACTCCGCGAGCGCGAAGGTCATGTAAGCGGCCTGCTTGCGCATCAGGGCCGGCTCGTCCGAGGTCGCCACCACGACGACGGACCGGGCGAGGCCTTCGGCGCCGAGGTCGTCCTGCAGGAACTCCTGCACCTCGCGCCCGCGCTCGCCGATCAGCCCGATCACCGAGACGTCGCAGGCGGAATTGCGCGCGAGCATGGACAGCAGCACCGACTTGCCGACGCCGGAGCCGGCGAAGATGCCCATGCGCTGGCCCTTGCAGCAGGTCAGAAAGGCGTTCATGGCGCGCACGCCGAGGTCGAGCGGCGGCCCGACCCGCCTTCGCGAATGGGCGGCCGGGGGATCGGCGCGGAAGGGGTAGACCACGTCGCCCTCCGGCAGCGGCGGCCCTCCGTCGATGGGGCGGCCGAAGCCGTCCACAACGCGGCCGAGCCAGCCGCGCGAGGGCCTGACGCCAGGATGCGAGCGGCGCACGAAGGCGGGGCAGCCGCGCCTGATGCCCTCGAGCGGGCCGAAGGGCATGGCCAGCGCCCGCTCCCCGTCGAAGCCCACGATCTCGCAAGGGACCATCTGGCCAGCGCCGATCTCGATGTCGAGGCGGCCGCCGAGGCTCATCGCGCCGATGGGACCGGCGATCTCGACCAGAAGGCCCTGGACCGCGGCGACGCGCCCGTAGACGTTCACCGGACCGATGCCGTCGAGCGCGGCGGAGAGCGAGGTCAGCAGGGGGATTCGGTCAGCGTTCATGGCCCGACTTCGTCAAGTGCACCCGCTTCGCGAAGGAAACATCAGGAAATGTTGCCAAATCATCGACTGACGCGACGGCCATAAACGATTCGTTTACCCGCTTAATTAAGAGTGAGCATGTCGACGCCCCGCCTGTCCACGTCCAAGCGCGGAGGGCAGTGCGTCGGCCACCAGCACGGCTGGTCAAACCTGGGGTCGATCGCATCCGGCAAAGCGGATTCGATGTTGACTCCTGGCGAGACAACAAGGCTTGCGCAGGCGACTCACACTTTGTTAACCACTGTGTTCGTAGCGTGTCGCGTGGTGTTCGAACGGGTAGGCGATTCGGCTGGGGTGATCGCGGCGATCATCGGGCTGCCACTGCAATCGCCCGCTCTCAGATGGGCCAGAACGGGGACGACCGGACATGCGCGTTCTGCTGATTGAAGACGACAGCGCGACAGCTCAAAGCATCGAGCTGATGCTGAAGTCGGAAAGCTTCAACGTCTACACCACCGACCTAGGTGAGGAAGGCGTCGACCTCGGAAAGCTCTACGATTACGACATCATTCTTCTCGACCTGAACCTGCCGGACATGTCCGGATACGAGGTTCTGCGCTCCCTGCGCGTCGCGAAGGTCAAGACACCGATCCTCATCCTCTCCGGTCTCGCCGGCATCGAGGACAAGGTGCGCGGCCTCGGCTTCGGAGCCGACGATTACCTGACCAAGCCCTTCCACAAGGACGAGCTGGTCGCCCGCATCCACGCCATCGTGCGCCGCTCGAAGGGCCATGCCCAATCGGTCATCACGACCGGCGACCTGATCGTGAATCTCGACACCAAGACGGTGGAGGTGGACGGCCAGCGGGTGCACCTGACCGGCAAGGAATACCAGATGCTGGAGCTGCTCTCGCTCCGCAAGGGCACGACGCTCACCAAGGAGATGTTCCTCAACCATCTCTATGGCGGCATGGACGAGCCCGAGCTCAAGATCATCGACGTGTTCATCTGCAAGCTGCGCAAGAAGCTCGCGAACGCCTCCGATGGAAAGAACTACATCGAGACGGTGTGGGGCCGCGGCTACGTGCTGCGCGAGCCGTCCGAATCGGAAGACCGCATCACCGCCTGAAGCCTGTCGGCCTCGACGCCAGCCCCGCCACCGGCGGGGCTTTCGCGTTTTCAGGGCAGCGATCCAGCGATGGCCTAGGGCCTGCGCGCGGCGCCGGCGGCGACGAGGCTCAGCCGCGGCGCGGGCCCGGCTGGCGAAGCGGGGACGGCTTCCAACCTGGGTGCGGCGGGACGATAGAGGCCGCGCGCGTTTGGGTCGGGAACGACGGCGTCGGTCAGGCCGTACGCCGTCTCGGCGGCGCCGAGCACAAGATAGCCATCCGGCCGGAGCGCCGCGCCCAGATGGGCGAGGGCGCGCGACTTGGTCGGCACGTCGAAGTAGATCAGCACGTTGCGGCAGAACACGATGTCGAAGCCGCCCATCTTCGCCTCGGCGTCGAGCAGGTTGTGCTGGCGGAACGACACCATGCGCCGGATGCGCGGATCGAGCCGCCAGCGGTCGCCTTCCTGCGTGAAGTGCTTCATCAGCAGCTTGATCGGCAGGCCGCGCTGCACCTCGAACTGCGAATAGAGCCCGGCGCGCGCCTTGGCCAGGATCTCGCCGGACATGTCGGTGGCGAGGATCTCGACGCGCCAGCCCGCGAGCTCGGCATCCAGCTCGTCAAGGATCATCGCCAGCGAGTAGGGTTCCTGTCCGGAGGCCGCGGCGGCGCACCAGATCCTCAGCGTGCGTTCGCGTTCGCGCGCCTTCATCAGCGCGGGCAGCATCGTCTCGCGGAACTGGGCAAAGGGAGTGGCGTCGCGGAAGAACAGCGTTTCGCTCGTGGCCATCGCCTCGACGACGGCCACGCGCAGCGCCTCGTCGCCGGCACGCGCCTTCCTGAGCAGGTCGGGAATCCCGGGCAGGCCATGGCGCCGGGCGACCGAGGCGAGGCGGCTGTCGACGAGGTAGCGCTTCTGCACCGAGAGCGAGAGGCCGGATCGGCCGTGCAGAAAGCCGCGAAGCCAGGTGAAATCGTCGTCGGTCATGCGGCCACCTGACGCCGGAGCCGGGCCGCTATGGCTCCCCCGATCTGGTCCATGGGCAGGACCATGTCGGCGAGCCCATCGCGGACGATCGCGCCCGGCATGCCCCAGACCACGCTGCTGGCTTCATCCTGCGCGATGATGCGCGCGCCCGCCTCGGCGAGCAGCCGCGCGCCGTCGAGTCCGTCATTGCCCATGCCCGTGAGCATGACCGCCAGCGTGGACGCGCCATAGGCCATGGCCGCGTCGGCGAAGAGCACGTCCACGGAGGGGCGGCAGAACTTGACTGGAGCGCTGTCGTCCAGCGCCATCCGCGCCTGGCCGTCGACGCGGTGCAGCCTCAGATGGCAGCCGCCTGGCGCCACGTAGACGCCGCCCGGCATCGGCGACTCGTCATGGCGCGCCTCGCGGACCGGCCTGCCGAGCCGCGTGCCGAGCCTCTCGGCCAGGGAAGCCGTGAACACGGGCGGCATGTGCTGCACGATGATGATGGGCACGTCCGCCGCGGCCGGGCCGAGATCGACGAGGACCTGCTCGAGCGCGCGGGGGCCGCCGGTCGAGGCGCCGATGACGACGAGGCGGGGCGCGACGTCGAGGACCGTGGCTATGGAAGCGGCCGGCACGGCCTCATCCCTTCCCTCGGCGGGGAGCGGCGCCGCGCAGAGGCCCTCGATCTTGCGCATCAACTCGTCGCGGAAGGCAAAGGACAGGGTGAGGTCGCGGTTGGATTCGGGCTTGGCCAGCACGTCGGCCGCGCCGGCCGCAAGGCACTGCATGGCCAGCCTCGCGCTGCGCGCGGTCAGGCTCGAGGCGACGAGGACATGGCTGTCGGGGCTGACCTTGAGGAGCTCGGGAAGGGCCGTGACGCCGTCCATCACCGGCATGTCGAGGTCGAGGATGATGATGTCGGGCTGAAGACGGGCCGTGGCCTTGACCGCGTTCAGACCATCGGCTGCTGTCGCCACGACCGACATGGCGGGATGGGCATCGATCCAGCGGGTGAACAGGCCGCGAGCGACAACGGAATCGTCGACGATCAGCACCCTGGCGGGTCGGCGCGGGCACGGTTCCTGATGCATAGCCCTGTGCTGCATGCTGTCGTGGCCCGGGCTGCGAGGACGTCTTTGCCGGCGGGCCTCCGCCGGCAGGGGCTCAGGCCATTCCCACCTGCTGAAGCTTCGATGACAGGATCTCGCCGTCGAAGGGCTTCATGATGTATTCGTCCGCGCCGGCATGCATCGCCCGAGCGATGTGGGCGATGTCGTTCTCGGTCGTGCAGAACACCACCTTCGGCGCCTTGCCGCCCGGCATCTGCCGGAGCGTGCGCAGGAAGTCGTAGCCGTCCATGACCGGCATGTTCCAGTCGAGCAGGATCATCTCGGGCATCTTGCGGCGGCAGGCGTCCATGGCCTGCTGGCCGTCCTCGGCCTCGCTCACCTGAAACGACATGCTTTCAAGGATGCGCCGCGCGACCTTCCGGATCACAGCGGAATCGTCCACCACGAGGCAGTTCTTCATCGGCCTTGGCCTTTCAAAACCGCTTCATGCCGCGAGCCCCTCGCAAGCGACAATCTGCGCAAGATCTAGGATTACCAGCAATTCGGTTTCGAGGCGGTGAACGCCATACGCGGTATTTCGCCATTTCGCGGTGAGATTCGATGGCGTCGTCTCGAAGCTCGCGGGGTCGGGCCGCATCACGTCGCCGATCTGGTCGACCAGCAGCGCATAGGGCTCGCCCCCACGCTCGACCCCGATCGCCATGACGGGCTCGCCCGGCGCGCGCGGCGACAGATCAAGCAGCGTGCGCAGGCACAGCGCGGTGACGATGCGGCCGCGCAGGTTGAGAAGGCCCTTCACCGCCGGCCGCGACAACGGCACGGGCGTGACGCCCTGCGGCTCGAAGACCTCGCTGACGTCGCGGATCGGCATGCCGAACAGCTGGCCGGCCAGCTCGAAGGTGACGTATTCGCGCCCCTGCGCCATCGCGGCGCCGGCGGTTTCGTCAGCCTGTATCCGCGCAGCCGCCGTCATGCCGCGGCCTTTCCGGCCGTCTTGTCGGCCAGCACCGCCAGAAGGGCGGGCCGGTCAAAGGTGCCGATCAGCGCGTCGAGCCCGGCCTCGCGGGCCATGACGGCGATGTCGGGATGCGGCGCCGAAGCCAGCCCCACCAGCTGCGCATGGGCATGGCGCGGGTCGGCGCGCAACGTCGCGGCGATCGTGAGGATCTGGCCGCGCAGGTGCTCCACGTCGAGGATCACGGCGTCGAAGGCCGGGCCGGAGCCCGCGCCGAGCAGCGCGGCGGCCGAGGCCGCGTCCGAGCAGCATGTCGGCTCGAAGCCCGCTGCGTGCAGCACGGGCGCGAGCATGTCGCGGATGAACTGCGAGGGCTCGACCAGCAGCACGGGGCGCTCGCTGCGCCGCAGCGGCCGGCTCGTCAGCCAGTCCGGATAGGCGAGCGGCAGGTAATGCAGGAGATCGACGATCTCGGTCGCCCGACCGCCGAGGACGGCCGAGCCCAGCACGCCCGGTCCCGGATTGGCGACCTCGATCTCGAAGCGCTCCTCGATGATGTCGACGATGGACTCGACCGCGAGGCCCATGGTGCGCTCGCCATCCGAAACGATCACGAGCGGCTGGACGCCGCTGCGCTTGAGCTGGAGCCCGTCATTGGCCGGCACCAGCGGCATGAGCTTGCCGCGGTACTGGACGAGCGCCCGGCCGCCGACCCATTCGATGCGCGAACCCTCGATCTCCTCGAGCCGCGTGACCAGCGCGAGCGGGACGGCCTTGAGCGAGCCGCCGCCGCCGCGGAAGACCAGCACCGTCTGGCGCGGCGCGCCGAGCGCGTCGTCCGGTCCTGCGGCCGCATCCGCCGCGTCCTCGGCGCGCTTGAGGTGCCCGACATGCCGGGCCAGCCCGTTGGGGTCGAGGATCAGCACGACCGAGCCGTCGCCCAGGATGGTGTTGCCCGAGTAGAGCGGGATGCCCTTGAGCAGGGCGGACATCGGCTTGACCACGATCTCCTCGGTCTGCAGCACCTGCTCGACGAGGATGCCGAATTGCTGCCGGCCGAATTCGGCAACCACCACGAAGCCGTCATCGCCCTCCGCCTCGGGGTGCCCGAGGGCGCCTGCGAGGCTGAGAACCGGCAAAAGCCGCTCGCGCAGCCGGATCATGGTCGCGCCGCTGAGGCGCTCGATGGCGTAGGGAGCGCCGGGCCGGACGCGGACGACCTCGCGCACCACGGTCTGCGGCAGGGCGAAGCGCTCCCCTGCCGCCGTGACGATGAGCGCGGAGACGATGGCGAGCGTCAGCGGGATCTTGACCACGAAGATCGTGCCGCGCCCCGGTTCGAAGGTGAGGTCGATCGTGCCGCCGAGGGCATCGATGTTGGCCTTCACCACGTCCATGCCGACGCCGCGGCCCGAAACGCTGGTGACGCGCGAGGCCGTGGTGAGGCCCGGATGAAAGATCAGCCGGCCGAGCTGCGCGTCGCTCATCCGGTCGAGTTCCGCGGCCGGCGCGATGCCGACCTTGAGCGCCTTGCGCTTGATGCGCGGCAGATCGAGGCCACGGCCGTCATCGGCGATGCGAATGGTGACGAAGCCGCTCTCCTGCCCGGCCGAAAGCCTGATGCGGCCCATGGCCGGCTTGCCGGCCGCCACCCGCTCCTGGGGCGGCTCGATGCCGTGATCGACGGAGTTGCGCACCATGTGCGTCAGCGGATCGCGGATCTGCTCCAGCACCTGCCGGTCGAGCTCGGTCTCGCCGCCGTCCATGACGATCTCGACCTTCTTGCCAAGCTCGTTGGACAGATCGCGGATCAGGCGCGGCAGCTTGCTCCAGGCCATGCCGATGGGCTGCATGCGGGTCTTCATGATCCCGTCCTGCAGCTCGGCCGTGATGTGCGACAGCCGCTGAAGCGGAGCCTTGAAGCGGGGATCCTCCTCGCGCCGGGCGATCTCAACGAGCTGGTTGCGGGTCAGCACAAGCTCGGACACCATCGTCATCAGGTGCTCGAGCGTGCCCACCTGTACGCGGATGGTCTGGGAAGCGAGACGCGACTCCGGCGCTTCGTCAGAGCCGGGCGGCCTGCCGGTGCCCTCGGGCAGCGGGACCGGCGCGGCCGGAGGGGCGGGGGGCTGCGACGGGGCCGCCTGAGGCGCGGGCTGCATCTCGTCGGGGCCGGCGGTCTCGCGGAAGACGCGCTCGAGTTCGTCGAGGCTGGCTTCGCCCGGCTTCAGGGGACGCTCGAGCGTCTGGTGCGGCGCGGCGGCGGGGGCGGGGACGGCGCGCGCCGCCTGGGCCAGCGCGTCGAGCGCCGTGATCAGGTCGCCATCGCCGCCATCGGGCTCGGCGCCCGCCGCCTCCAGCGAGGTGAGGATGAACTTGATGCGATCGATCGAGGCGAGGATGAGCGTGACGGCCTCTGCGCTGACAGGCGCGCCGTCGCGCAGCTGGCCGAGGAGCGATTCGGCGGAGTGTGCCAGCGCCTCGAGGCGGGGCAGGCCGAGGAAGCCGCAGGTGCCCTTGATGGTGTGCACCAACCGGAACACATTGCGCAGGATCTCGGCGTTCGAGGGGTTGCGCTCGAACTCGACCATCTGCCGGTCCACCATGTCCAGATGCTCATAGGACTCGGTGAGGAAGTCTTTCAGAAGATCGTCCATCGACGATTCACACAACGCTGCAGTCACACGCAGCGTGCATCATCGCCGGTAACCATGAATTATCGGTTGCGCCCCGCGGCCTGCCGCCTGTTTCGCGGCGCGCGCTTCAGGCTGCCGCGACGTCCGCCTTGGACGCCCTGACGGTGACCACGTCACCATCGGCCACGATGGTGACGGCCATGCCAGCGGCCCGGGCGATGAGGCCGGCGTAATAGGGCTGGATGGCGTGCGCATCGACGACGCCGTTGGCCGCGCGCCCGGCCAGCAGATCGGCCGCATGCGGCGGGATGCGGGCGTTGATGCCTGTCGCGGTGATGGTGAAGTCGCCCTGCTCGCCGACGATCTCCGCCGAGACGGCAAGGCTGCCGCCCCGCGGGATGGCGTGCGTTGCGATCATCACGAGGTTCAGCAGCAGCTTGACCTGATTCTTCGGCAGGAGCGCGCGCGGGGTTTCCCAGATCAGGTTGATCTTTTCGTCGGCGAAGAAAGCCTTGGCCACCGTGCCGGCGTCCCCGGTGTCGATCATCGCGCCGGCCGAGCCGGCGGCGCCGAAGGCAAGGCGCGCGAATTGCAGCCTCGCCGAGGCCTGGCGCGAGCTCTTGCGCACCAGATCGATCGAGAATTCCTTCATCGAGGCGTCGCCGGTGTCGTAGAGCTCGATGCCGTTGACGATCGCCCCGACCGGGCTGATGACGTCGTGGCAGACCCGGCTGCACAGAAGACTGGCGAGGTCCAGCCCTTCCAGCGACACAGCGGCAACGCTGGCTTGCGCGTCGGTCAGCATCAGCCCCTCCCAAACCCATTGCGAATCACGATAACAGTCCTTCACGGGTCTAGCCGCCCCCCGAGAGCCTTGCAAAGCGGCTAAGCAAGGTTTGCCCGTGGCCGTTTCGCCGGTGCCCACCTCGACACTTCCCGGACAGCTCGGCAACGAGCTGGCCGGACGATTGCTGGAGGCGGCCTGCGCGGGCGCCGCGGCGCTGATGGGCTTCTGGCGCGGCGAGGTCGGGCGCGAGCGCAAGGCCGATGGCAGCTTCGTCTCCGAAGCCGACCTCGCGGCGGACGCGGCCGTCAGGCAGGCGCTTGAGCGGCTCGGGCTGG
>JAIXZF010000291.1 GCA_027489835.1 Hyphomicrobiales bacterium | reverse complement strand
GGAGACGCCCGCATTCCTGCGCATCGCGCACCGGGTCAGGGAGGGGCTGCGCGCCGGCCATTCCTATGACGATTGAGGCGCGCCAGAGCGGAGCCGCGCCGTCATGAGCGCCGTGGCGGTGCGCCCCGCTCAACGGAAGGCCGGCCCGGCGCTGCCGGTGCTGGTGCTGACCGCGTTCATCCTCGCCGCATGGTATGCCGCTTGCCTGCCGATGAACGCTGATCTGCCGCTGATGGCCAACGTCAAGGGCTTTCAGGAGCGCTACCTGGCGGCTTGGGCGCTCGAACGGCCCGTGCTGCCTGCGCCGCACCAGATTGTTGTCGAGCTCTGGAATTCGACCGTGAACACCCGCCTCTTCCGTGAGACGGCGGACGGGATTGTGCTGAACCCGCGCAATCTCGTCTTCCATGCCTGGGTGACGCTGTCCGCCACGCTGCTCGGCTTCGCCATCGGCGCCACGCTGGGCATCGCGCTCGCCATCGGCATCGTGCATGACCGCACCCTGTCGCGCAGCCTGATGCCCTGGGTCATCGTCAGCCAGACCATCCCCATCCTCGCCATCGCGCCGATCATCATCGTGGCGCTCGGGTCGGTCGGCTTCACCGGGCTGGTGCCGAAGGCGATCATCTCGGCCTATCTGTGCTTCTTCCCGGTCACCATCGGCATGGTGAAGGGGCTGACCTCGCCCGATGCGATGCAGCTCGACCTGATGCGGACCTACAATGGCTCGAAGCTGCAGACCTTCCTCAAGCTGCGCTGGCCCGCCGCCACGCCCTTCCTCTTCGCCTCGCTGAAGGTGGCTGTGACGATCAGCCTCGTCGGCGCCATCGTCGGCGAGTTGCCCACCGGCGCGCAGGCGGGGCTGGGGGCGCGCCTTCTCTCCGGAAGCTATTACGGCCAGACCATCCAGATCTGGTCGGCGCTGCTGTTCGCGGCCATCCTCGCCTCGCTGCTGATCGGACTGGTGGCGCTGGCGGAACGGCTGACGCTGCGCTCCTTGGGGGCGCGCGCGTGACGGCTTCGCGGCAGACTGGTTGGCAGGCCTTCCTGCAGATCGTCACGCTCGCGGCGCTGGCCGGCTTCCTGCTGTTCCGCCTCGCGGATCCCGCGCCCGTCACCGAGCCGGCCTTCTACTGGCTGCTGGTGGCCGCCGCCTGGCTGGCGGCTTGGGAGTTCAACCACACGCTCTCCTCCGGCCGCAGCCCGTTGTCCGGGCAGGCGCGCTGGCTGGCGCCGCTGCTGTTCGGGCTGACGCTGCTCGTGCTGTGGGAGGCGGTTTGCAAGGGCGCGGCCATTCCCACCGTGCTCCTGCCGGCGCCGTCCCTGATCGCCGGGCGGATGGCGGGCGCCGCGCCGACCCTCTGGGCCGATTTCGTGCAGACGGTGATCAGGGCCGCGATTCCCGGCTGGGCGATAGGCTGCCTCGCGGGCTTCTTCGTGGCGCTGGTCTGCGACCGGTTCGACTTCATCCGCCGCGGGCTCATGCCGATCGGCAACTTCGTCTCGGCGCTGCCCATCATCGGCATCGCGCCGATCCTGGTGATGTGGTTCGGCTTCGACTGGCAGTCGAAGGCGGCCGTCGTCGTGGTCATGACCTTTTTCCCCATGCTGGTGAACACGGTGGCGGGGCTGGCCGCGGCCGGGCGGCTGGAGCGCGACCTGATGCGCTCCTATGGCGCGCCGTGGTTCGGCACGCTGCTGCGGCTCAGGCTGCCGGCGGCGATGCCCTTCATCTTCAACGCGCTGAAGATCAACGCCACGCTGGCGATGATCGGGGCCATCGTGGCCGAGTTCTTCGGCACGCCCGTGGTGGGCATGGGCTTCCGCATCTCCACCGAGGTGGGGCGCATGGCGCTCGACATGGTGTGGGCGACGATCGCGGTGGCGGGGCTGGCCGGCTCCGCCTTCTACGGGCTTCTGGTGCTCGCCGAGCGCCGCATCACCTTCTGGCATCCGTCCGTGCGGAGCCGATGACCGAAATCCACCGTCCCGCCGGGCCGGTGCCAACAGGGAGAAGACCATGATCGGAAAGTGGATTCTGGGTGCGGGGCTGGCGATGGCGCTGGCGCTTCCGGCCACCGCGCAGGAGCGGGTCACGCTCCAGCTCAAATGGGTCACCCAGGCCCAGTTCGCTGGCTATTACGTCGCCAAGGACAAGGGCTTCTTCAAGGCCGAGGGCCTCGACGTCACCATCAAGCCCGGCGGCCCGGATATCGCCCCGCCCCAGGTCATCGCGGGCGGCGGCGCCGACGTGATCGTGGAGTGGATGCCGGCGGCGCTGGCTGCACGTGAGAAGGGCGTGCCGCTCGTGAACATCGCCCAGCCCTTCAAGCGCTCGGGCATGATGCTGACCTGCCGCAAGGATGCCGGCGTCGCCACGCCCGCGGACTTCAAGGACAAGACGCTCGGCGTCTGGTTCTTCGGCAACGAGTATCCGTTCATGGCCTGGATGGCCAAGCTCGGCCTCAAGACCGACGGCTCGGCCGGCGGCGTCAAGGTCATCAAGCAGGGCTTCAACGTCGACCCGATCATCCAGCGTCAGGCCGCGTGCGTGTCGACCATGACCTACAATGAATACTGGCAGGTCATCGACGCCGGGCTCAAGCCCGACGAGCTGGCTGTGTTCAACTACACCGACCAGGGCGTCTCGACCATGGAGGACGGCCTCTATGCGCTCGAGAACCGGCTCTCCGATCCGGCCTTCGTCGCGCGCATGGGCAAGTTCGTCCGCGCCGCGATGAAGGGCTGGGAATACGCCCGCGCCAATCCGGACGAGGCCGCGAAGATCGTGCTCGATAACGATGCCTCGGGCGCCCAGAAGGAGCCGCATCAGAAGCGCATGATGGGCGAGATCAACAAGCTGACGGCAGGCTCGAGCGGCAAGCTCGACCCGGCCGACTTCCAGCGCACGGTGCAGACGCTGCTCGGCGCCGGCGGCGAGCAGCCCGTCATCAGCCGCCCGCCCACGGGCGCGTGGACGCATGCGGTGGTCGACGCCGCCGGGCTGCGCTGAGCCTAGACGACACCGAGGGAGGCGCGGGGCTCCGGCTCCGCGCCTATCCTGCCGTTTGGCCCGATGCGGGGCCGCTTCCGGGACGGCCCGGATTTGCATCGTTCCGCAAGCTTTGCTGAAATCGTCGTCCCAACGCTGCGCGAGGCGCCCATGTCCAAACCCATCCTGATCCGTGGCGGAACCGTCATCAACCACGACCATTCCCGGCGCGCAGACGTGCTGGTCGACAATGGCGTCATCGTCGCGGTGGGCGAGGGGCTGGCGCGCCCGCGCGGAGCCGAGGTGATCGACGCGGGCGGCTGCGACGTGCTGCCAGGCGGGATCGACCCGCACACGCATATGGAGCTCATGTTCATGGGCACCGTTTCTGCCGACGATTTCGAGTGGGGCACAAAGGCCGCGCTCTCGGGCGGCACGACGATGATCGTGGATTTCTGCATCCCGGCGCCCGGCGCCTCGATGCTCGCCGCCTATCAGGACTGGCGGCGCAAGGCCGAGAAGGCTGCCTGCGACTACTCCTTCCACATGGCCGTGACCTCCTGGTCGAAGCAGGTCTTCGAGGAGATGGAGGC
>JAIXZF010000268.1 GCA_027489835.1 Hyphomicrobiales bacterium | reverse complement strand
CCCAACAATGGCGGATATCTGAATGCCGTGGGCCAATGCCATGAGCGGGGCGTGCCCGGCTTCGCCAAGGACGAGAACGTCTACGTCTTCTACTATTCGCAGGCTGCCCGCTGGGGCAACACGGATGCAGGCGCGTCGCTGGCGAGGCTCAACCAGCCGGTTCCGGACAGCGACCTCTACCGCGAATGGCAGGCCCGGCAGGAGCGCGAGCGCAATACGCGGACCATCGCCAACGCCATCCGCGCGACAGCGCCGCCGCCGGTCGTGGTCCGCCCGGCCTTCCCGTTGGCGCCGATCATCTCGCGGCCGACGCAGGTCAACACCAGCACGAGCACGCGGCGCAACGAGACCACCAGCCAGCGCCGCAACTGCGTCAACAATGTCTGCCGCACGGAGCGCACGACCTGCGTGAACGGCGTCTGCTCAACGCAGATCATCAACAACTGACGACCCGCCGCATCAGCGCGGCTGGACGTAGACGTTGACTTCGAAGTTGGCGTCCGCGCCGTCGCGCGGATCGCCGACATACTCCTCGATGAACTGATCGCGCACCACGAGGCCCTTGGCGTCGAGATAGGCCGTGATCCCCTCATAGGTGCCGTCGATGTCCTCGTAGGGTGCCTTGTGCGTGAACCGCAGCGCCGGTCCCGCAGGGGTCGCGCCGGCGCGGATGTCGCCCAGCGCGGCTCCCGTCTCCGGCAGGCGGTCCACGGGCAGGAACGCGTCGTAGCGGAAGCCCATGTCGTCGGTTTCGACGAAGTAGGTGAGGGGCCGGCCCGCCACCTGGAGGCCGAGCCGGGCCGCGTCCGCATCGAGCCGGCGGAACACTTCCGACAGCGTCTCGAGACCCTTGTCCCATGTGGCCTGGCCCGAGACGATCAGCGCCGGCTTCGGCTCGAGCGCAATGGCGTCGACGCCCATCGGATCGCCGGGGCGGCCCGCGAGGGTGGCGTTGCGGTCGACCGGCAAGGCAGGCTGCGCGGTCTGTGGCGGGGAGACGGCCGGCGGCTGCGCGAGGGCTGGCGGCTGACCCGGCGTCGGCGGCGACAGGGGCGGGACGGTCGGCACAGGCGGGATGGCTGGCGCTGGCTGGGCCAGCGATGGCGCGCCCTGCGGAGCAGGAGCGGGCTCGGCCTGCAACGGAGCCGCGGGCGGAGGCGCGCCGGGCGGCGCGGCCAGCGGCGCGCTCTCGACGGGGGCCGGCGGCGCGACCGTTCCCTGCGCCATCGCCGTGGCGGCGGAAAGTCCGGCCAGCGCCGCCGCGATGACGAGCGGCGCGGCGGCGCGGCGGGCGGCGTGGCGAAGCGCTGCATCGCCGCGCGAGCATCGTGTGAACTGGCGCATGACGGCCATCCTGAAACCTGTGATTCGGATTGTAGCGCGAAGCATAGGCATGGATTGAGGAGGTTGCGAGACGGCGGAACCGGCGCAAGCACAGCGCCTTGCCTGAAGTCGCGCCTTTGTCATCGGCCTCCGATTACCCTATAGAAGCGCCCCAGCCATGACCCCAGCCATCGACAACCCGCTCGCCGAACGGCGATACCTGAAGATGAACGGCCTCGGGAACGAGATCGTCATTCTCGACCTGCGCGGCGAATCCATCCGCGTGCGGGCCGCCGATGCGCGCGCCATCGCCCGGGCTCAGGGCTCCTTCTTCGATCAGCTCATGGTGCTGCACGATCCGGTCTCGCCGGGATCGGACGCCTATGTGCGCATCTACAACACCGACGGCTCGGAGGCCGGCGCCTGCGGCAACGGCACGCGCTGCGTCGGCTGGGCCATGATGTCGGATGCGGGCATGGGCTCCGGCGTCAGGCCGCTGACCGTCGAGACGCGCGGCGGGCTCCTGCCCATCAAGCCGCTGGCCGATGGAGGCTTTACCGTCGACATGGGCCCGCCCAAGCTGAACTGGCAGGACATCCCGACGCGCGATCCGTTCTTCGACACCTCGGGCATCGAATTGCAGATCGGGCCGATCGACGATCCGGTGCTGCACACGCCGGGCGTGGTGTCGATGGGCAACCCCCACGCCGTGTTCTTCGTCGACGATCCCTATCGCTACGATCTGGAGCGGTTCGGGCCGCTGCTCGAGAACCATCCGATCTTTCCCGACCGGGCCAACATCTCGCTGGCGGCCACGCCGAGGCGCGATCATATCATCCTCAGGGTCTGGGAACGCGGCGCGGGTCTGACCAAGGCCTGCGGCTCGGGCGCCTGCGCCGCGCTCGTCGCCGCGGTGCGGCGCGACCTTGCCGACCGGAAGGCGACCGTCTCGCTGCCGGGCGGCGACCTCGTGATCGAGTGGCGCGAGAGCGACGGGCACGTGCTGATGACCGGCCCCGTGGCCTTCGAACATGAAGGCCGGCTGAGCGCTGCGCTGTTCCGGGACGCGTGACCCCGTGGCGGGCGTACGCGTCGTCAATTTCGGCTGCCGTCTCAACCTGCATGAGAGCGAGGCGATCCGCCGTCAGGCCGAGGCGGCCGGGCTCGGCGACCTCATCGTTGTCAACAGCTGCGCGGTGACGGCCGAGGCCAGCCGCCAGGCGCGGCAGGCCGTGCGCCGGCTCAAGCGCGAGAATCCCGAGGCCCGCATCTTGGTGACGGGCTGCGCGGCGCAGGTGGAGCCGGAGAGCTTCTCGGCCCTTTCCGAAGTGTCGCTCGTGCTCGGCAACCATGAGAAGACGCTGCCCTCGACCTGGGCCGGGCTCGCGGCCTCCAACAGCTTCGGCGCTTCGTCCTTAGGCCTCGATGCGGAGGAGAAGGTGCGCGTCGGCGACATCATGGCGGTTCGCGAGATGGCGCCGCACATGCTCGACGCTTTTGAGAGCCATACGCGAGCCTTCGTGCAGGTGCAGAACGGCTGCGATCATCGCTGCACCTTCTGCATCATCCCCTTCGGCCGTGGCCCGTCGCGCTCCGTGCCCATGGGCGCCGTCGTCGAGCAGGTGGCGCGGCTCGCGGCCGAGGGCGTCAGCGAGGTGGTGCTGACCGGCGTGGACATGACGGGCTATGGCCGTGACCTGCCGGGTGCCCCCTCCCTGGGCACGCTGGTGCGCGCGGTGCTCCGGCATGTGCCGGAGCTGCCGCGCCTCAGATTGTCGTCCATCGACGCGGTCGAAGCCGACGACACGTTGAAGGCAGCCTTCGCGGAGGAGCCGCGGCTGATGCCGCACCTGCACCTTTCGTTGCAATCGGGCGATGACATCATCCTCAAGCGCATGAAGCGCCGCCATGGCCGCACCGACGCCATCTCCTTCTGCGCCGAGATGCGCGCCTTGCGGCCCGACATGGCCTTCGGCGCCGACCTGATCGCGGGCTTCCCCACCGAGGACGAGGCCGCGTTCGGCCGGTCCGTCGATCTGGTGGCCGAATGCGGGATCGCCCACCTTCATGTCTTCCCCTTTTCGCCCCGGCCCGGCACGCCAGCAGCGCGGATGCCGCAGCTGCCGGGCGACGTGATTGCCGGGCGCGCGCGGCGGCTCAGGGCCGTGGGGGCGGCGGCGCTCGGCGCGCATGTGAGCGCGCAGGCTGGGCGCAGGCTGAGCGTGCTGACCGAGCGGGGCGATGTCGGCAGGGCCGAGGACTTCACACTGGTGCGCTTTCCCGGCGGCATCGAGCCGGGGCGCATCCTTCCTGTCCAGGCCACGGCCAGCGACGGGGCCGCGCTCATCGCGGCCTGAAGGGCGGTCAGTCGCCGATGAGGTCCGGCCTGCGGGCTTTCGTCAGCTCAAGGGCGCGGGCGCGGCGCCATCTGGCGATCGCGGCATGGTCGCCGCTGTTGAGCACATCCGGGATGGAGCGGCCTTCCCACTCGCGCGGGCGGGTGTAGTGCGGATATTCGAGCAGCCCGTTCTCGAAGCTTTCCTCATCGCCCGAATGCACCTTGCCCATGACGCCGGGGATGAGCCTCACGCAGGCATCGAGCAACACCATGGCCGGGATCTCGCCGCCCGAGAGGACGTAATCGCCGATCGAGACCTCCTCGAGCCCGCGTGCCTCAATCACCCGCTCGTCGACGCCCTCGAAGCGTCCGCAGATGATGACGATTCCGGGCCCGGCGGCGAGGTCGCGCGCGCGCGACTGCGAGAAGGGCCGGCCGCGCGGGCTCATCAGCAATCGCGGGCGCTCATCGTCCGGCGGGCAGGCCGCGTCGATGGCGGCGCCCAGCACGTCGCAGCGCAGCACCATGCCGGGGCCGCCGCCGGATGGCGTGTCGTCCACCGCGCGGTGGCGGCCGAGGCCGTGCTCGCGGATCTGCCGCGCCTCCAGCGACCACAGGCCGGATTTCAGCGCCTCGCCGGACAGCGAGACCCCAAGCGGGCCGGGAAACATTTCCGGGTAGAGCGTGAGGATCGTGGCGCGGAAGTTCATGGCCTACTCGTCGAACAGGCCGGCGGGCGGGTCGATGACGACGCGGCGCGCGGCGATCTCGACCGTCGGCGCGAAGGCGCGCGTGAAGGGCATCAGGATGCTGGGGCCGCCCCTGGCGGGCCGGATGTCGAGAAGGTCGCCCGCGCCATAGTTGGGCACGTCGATGATGGCGCCGATGACGGTTCCATCCGCCAGCACGGCCTCGCAGCCGACGAGGTCGGCCATGAGGAACTCGTCCTCCTCGGTGGGGGAGGGCAGGCGCTCGCGGGGCGCGAACAGCTCGATGCCGTTCAGGGCCTCGGCCGCCTCGCGGGTCGCGACGCCATCGACGCGCGCGATCAGCATATCGCCGGCAGGGCGGGCCGAAAGGCGGAAGGTGCGGGCACCGTCGGCGCTCGTGAACGGGCCGTAGCCGGTGATTGCCAACGGGTCGGCCGTGAAGGATTGCAGCCGCACCTCTCCCTTCACCCCATGGGGGCGGCCGAAGCGGCCGAGAAGGACGAGGCTGGAGGGCATGCTCATGGCGTTCCGCTGTCCGTCATTCCGGTGCGGCTGGGCCGAGCCCGGAACCCGTCAAGGCTGGCGCCGTCAAACGGAGTAAAGACGCACGCCGTTGGGTTCCGGGCTCCGCCGCGATGCGGCGGCCCCGGAATGACGATGCTCGGTGGCGCTCAGGCCTCGGCGGCGGGCGCAGCCAGCTTGGCGGCCTTCTTCTCGGCGCGCTCCTTCATCTTGTCGCCGGGAACGGCCTTCTCGGGGTTGTTGCGGACCTTGCGCTTGATCAGGCCGGCGGCGTCGAGGAAGCGGGCGACGCGGTCGGTCGGCTGGGCGCCCTTGGCGAGCCAGGCGGCGGCCTTCTCGAGGTCCAGCACCACGCGCTCGGCATGGTCCTTGGGCTTCATCGGATCGAAGCGGCCGATGCGCTCGAT
>JAIXZF010000236.1 GCA_027489835.1 Hyphomicrobiales bacterium | reverse complement strand
GCGAGGATGCCCTCGAGCCTGGCCGGCGTCATGCCGGGGCGGGCCAGCACGCGGGCGCGCTGCACCTCGGCCGGCGCGGTCACCACGACGACCTTGCCGCAGCGGGCGTCGGCGCCGGTTTCGTAGAGCAGCGGGATGTCGAGCACGGCCAGCCGGGCTCCCGCCTGCCGCGCCGCAGCCAGAAAGGCCCGCTCGCGCGCGCCGACCAGCGGGTGCACAACCGCCTCCAGCGCCTTCAGGCGGTCTGGGTGGCCCACCACGATGTCCGCCAGCCTACCGCGGTCGACCCGCCCGTCGACGACCGCCTCGGGATGCAGGGCCCGCACGGCCTCGACGCCCTCGGCGGCGTACAGCGCATGCACGGCGGCGTCCGCATCGTGGACGGGCACGCCAAGCTCGCGGAACAGGCCCGCCGTTGTCGACTTGCCCATGCCGATCGATCCGGTCAGGCCCAGCACAATCGTCATGAGCTCAGATCCCCGTCTGGGGCTGGAGGTCGCGTGTGATCTTGGCGCGCAGGGCGGCCGAAACCGTCGGCGTGTCGCCGAACCAGAGGCCAAAGGCGAGCGCGGCCTGATGGAGCAGCATGCCGAGCCCGTCGACGCAGACCGCGCCACGCCGCGCCGCCTCAGCGAGGAATGAGGTTTCGAGCGGGGCATAGACGATGTCGCAGGCCACGATCCCGGCCAGCGCGCCGGGCCAGGCCATCTCCAGTTCCGGCTGGCCCTTCATGCCGAGCGAGGTCGTCTGCACGATCAGTCCCGCCCCCTCGAGCAGCTCGGGCTGGGGCGGCCAGGCGGCCACCTCGAGCGGCGGCGCCTGCGGCTGTGCCAGCTGCGCCGCCAGGAGCTTGGCACGGTCGGGCGAGCGGTTGGCGATGGTGATCGAGGCCACGTTCCGCCGCATCAGCCCGTAGACGATGGCGCGCGCCGCGCCGCCCGCCCCGAGCACCACGGCCGGGCGGGGCTGGGCGTCCCAGCCGGCCGCGGCGTGATCGAGATGCGCGAAGAAGCCCGGCACGTCGGTGTTGGCCCCGAGGAGCGCGCCGTCCCGCATCATGACGGTGTTGACGGCGCCCATGGCCTCGGCCTCCGGCGTGATCCGGTCGAGGAGGGGCAGGGCCGCTTCCTTCAGTGGAACCGTCAGGTTGCCGCCGCGGAACTCGCCCGTGCGCACCCGGCCCAGCAGGGCGCCGAGCGTTTCGGGCGTGGTCTCGATGCGTTCATAGGTGGCGTCGAGGCTACGCTCGGCGATCCAGTAGCCATGGATCAGCGGCGAGCGGGAATGGGCGATCGGCGATCCGGCGACGAAGCAGCGCGCTGTCATGTCAGCCCTCGATGAAGCCCAGGCTGCGGAGGTCCGCGAGGACGCCGAGCAGCGGCAGGCCGAGAATGGTGAAATGGTCACCGTCGATGCGCGTGAACAGATGCGCGCCAAGGCCCTCGAGCTGGTAGGCGCCGACGCTGGCGCAGGCGGAGGCTCCGGCGGCCT
The DNA here is from genome assembly GCA_027489835.1 of Hyphomicrobiales bacterium. Classification (GTDB taxonomy): domain Bacteria; phylum Pseudomonadota; class Alphaproteobacteria; order Rhizobiales; family Beijerinckiaceae; genus Allobosea. Next base: position 1,388 of record JAIXZF010000236.1, on the reverse strand, counting down.
CCAGATAGGCGTCGATGAAGGCGTCCGTCAGCGGGCGCATGACGAGATCGGCGCTGGCGGAGCCGGCCGCGAGCTCGGTCCCGTCTCGGGCGAGGCAATAGGCCGAGGTCAGGCGATGGCTCCGGCCCGACAGGGCTTGGAGTTGGCGGCGCGCGGCGGCCCGGTCGGCCGGCTTGTGGAAGCGCCCGGCGCCGCAGGACAGGGTCTGGTCGGCGCCGATCACGACGCGGTCGGGCTTCAGGCGGCTCACGGCGAGGGCCTTGGCGTGGGCCAGCCCGATCGCGACCGCGTCGGGGCCGGCGCCGTCCGCCGCCATCCGGTCCTCGATCGCGCGCTCGTCGATCCGGGCCGGGTCGATTTCGGGCGCGATGCCGGCCGCTTGCAGCATGTCGCGACGGGTCGCGCTGCCCGATGCCAGGACGAGCGGCAGCGGAGCGGTCCAGAGCGAGGCTTGCGGCGGGGTCGGCGGCACGTCGTCAGTCCCGGATCGTCACATCGCGATGAATTTGAGGCGATGGTCGCGGAGCAGATCGAGGATGGCGGCGGCCGTCTCCTCGATCGAGCGACGGGTCACGTCGATCACGGGCCAGCCACGGCGCGAGAAGAGCTTGCGGGAGTTGGCGATCTCGGCCGCGACCGCCTCGTGGTCGACATAGGAGGTGTCGTCCCGTGCGTTGAGGGAGAGCAGCCGGTTCTGGCGGATCTGAACGATGCGCTCGGGGGCAGCGACCAGGCCGACCACCAGCGGCTTCTTCAGAAGATCGAGCTGAGGCGGGGGCGGCACGCCCGGCACGAGCGGGATGTTGGCCGTCCGGACGCCGCGGTTCGCGAGGTAGATGGAAGTGGGCGTCTTCGAGGTGCGGCTGACGCCGAGAAGCACGATGTCGGCGCTTTCCAGATCCTCGGTGATCTGCCCGTCATCGTGCATCATGGTGAAGTTCATGGCGTCGATGCGCTTGAAGTATTCGGCGTTCAGCATGTGCTGGGCGCCGGGCCGGGCCGAGGAGGGAGCTCCCAGATAGGATTGGAACAGGGCCAGGATCGGGTTGAGGATCGACATGCTCGGCGAGCCGACCTGGGCGCAGAACTCCTGGAGCCGCGTGGCGAGGCCGTTGTCGACCAGGGTGTAGAGGACGATGCCGGGCGCCGATTCGATCTCTGTCAGCACGCGCTCGAGCTGGGTCTGCGAGCGCACGAGCGGATAGACATGCTCGATGGCGGAGACGCCTTCATACTGCGCGGCGACCGCCCGGCTGATCGCGATCAGCGTTTCGCCGGTGGCGTCGGAGACGAGATGCAGGTGGAAATAGCTTCTCATGCGCGCCGGCTTTCATCCCCAGGCTTGCGCATAGCGGTGGGGATGGCTGTGGACAAGGGCCCGATCCGGC
>JAIXZF010000079.1 GCA_027489835.1 Hyphomicrobiales bacterium | reverse complement strand
GAGCTGGAGCGGGTGACGCCCGTGGACCAGTTCCGTTATTCCCATCATGTCGAGCTGGTCGGCGTCTTCACCCGGCCGACCCGCAAGAGGAGATGAGGCCATGGAGGGCGCTGGCGACATTCTGGACGCGGCGGCCGGGATCGTCGGCGCGCGCAACCTGCTCACCGCGCCCGAGGACATGGCGCCCCATCTGCGCGAATGGCGCGACCTGTTCGTTGGCAAGGCCCGCGCCGTGGTCAAGCCGGGCAGCACGGCGGAGGTGGCCGCCCTGATGCGGCTCGCCCATGCGCGCGGCGTCGCCATCGTGCCGCAGGGCGGCAACACCGGGCTGGTGGGCGGGCAGATCCCCATCGCCGAAGGGCGCGAAATCATCCTGTCGCTGGCGCGCATGGACAAGGTGCGCCTCGTCGACGCCGAGGGCGACGCCATGATCGTCGAGGCCGGCGTCACGCTGCAACGGGCCCAGGATGCCGCCGACGCCGCCGGGCGGCTCTTTCCCCTGTCCCTGGCGTCGGAAGGCAGCTGCACCATCGGCGGCAACCTCTCCACCAATGCCGGGGGAACGGCCGTCATCGCCTATGGCAACAGCCGCGACATGTGCCTCGGCCTTGAGGTGGTGCTGGCCGATGGCCGGGTCTGGAACGGGTTGCGCACCCTGCGCAAGGACAACACCGGCTACGACCTCAAGAACCTCTTCATCGGCGCCGAAGGCACGCTCGGAATCGTCACGGCGGCCTCGCTGAAGCTGTTCCCCAGGCCGCGCTCGCGCGCCACGGCCTTCCTCGCCGTGCCCGATCCGCACCGCGCGCTGGAGCTCCTCAACCTCGCCAAGGCCGAGGCCGGCAACCAGCTCACCACCTTCGAGCTGATGCCGCGCTTCGGTCTGGATGTGGTGCTGCGCCATGCGGCGGATTCGCGCGACCCGCTGCAAGGACCATCGCCCTGGTACGTGCTGCTCGAGCTCTCCTCGCCCGCCGAGGCGGGGCTCGAGGCGGCCATGGAGAGATTGGCCGAAAAGGCGCTGGAAGAAGGCCACGTCACCGATGCCGCCATCGCAGCCTCGCTCGCCCAGCGCGCAGCCTTCTGGCGCATCCGCGAGGCCATGTCGGAGACGCAGCGCTTCGAAGGGGGCTCCATCAAGCACGACGTCTCGGTGCCCGTCGCGTCCGTGCCGGCCTTCCTCGATGCGGGCATCGCCTTGCTCGAAAGGCTCGTCCCTGACTGCCGGCCGTTGCCCTTCGGCCATCTCGGCGATGGCAACATCCACTTCAACGTGTCCCAGCCCGTGGGCGCGGACAAGGCCGCCTTCCTCGCGCGCTGGGACGAGGTCAACGAAGCGATCCATGCCCTGGTGGCGACGTTCAAGGGCTCGATCTCGGCCGAGCACGGCATCGGCCGGCTGAAGCGGCATCTGCTGCCCGGCGTGAAGGACCCGGTCGAAATGGAGCTGATGCGCGCGCTCAAGGCGACGCTGGACCCTCAGGGCATCCTCAACCCCGGCGCCATCCTGTGATCGCCATCCGCGACCTCGTCGACGCGGACATTCCGGCTTTGATCGCCCTCTGGGACGCGGCCGGCGTGGCCCGCTCATGGAACCCGCCCGAACGCGACATCGCTTTCGCCCGACGCGGCGAACATTCCACCATCCTCGTCGGGTTCGCTGGCGAAAGGCTGGTCGGCAGCGCCATGGTCGGTGAGGACGGGCACCGCGGCTGGGTGTACTACGTCGCTGCCGATCCTGCCTTTCAGGGCAAGGGCGTGGGCCGCGCCATGATGATGGCGGCCGAGGCCTGGCTGCTGTCGCGCGGGATCTGGAAGATGCAGCTTCTGGTGCGCGGCGAGAATGTCGGCGTCCACGCTTTCTACGAGAAACTGGGCTACCGGCTGGTGGACACGGTCCTGCTGCAGAAGGTCATCGGTTGAGCCTCGCTCAGCCGTCCTTGAGCCCGCCGGCCGAGAGCCCTGCCACGATCTGGCGCTGAGCCACCACTGTCAGCACCAGCACGGGCAGCGTGACGAGCAGCGCCGCCGCCGCCAGCGGCCCCCACGAAATCTGCTCGAAGGTCAGCGAGTTGTAGACCGCCGAGGGCAGGGTGCGGCTGTTCTTGCCGCCCAGCACGATCGAGAACACGAAGTTGTTCCACGAGAAGATGAAGGCGAGGATGGCCGCCACCACCATTCCCGGCCGGGCCAGCGGCATGGCGATGTAACGGAAACTCTGCCACAGCGTGGCGCCGTCGACATAGGCCGCGTCCTCGAGTTCCTGCGGGATGCCCTCAAAATAGCCGATCATGATCCAGACGATGATCGGAATGGTAATGACGAGGTGCGTGATCAGCAGCGCCGTCACCGTGCCCACCAGCCCTAGCCACTGGAACAGCAGGAACAGCGGGATGAGGTAGGACAGCGCCGGCGTCATCCGCGCGATCAGGATGAGCACGGCGGTCTTCGCGGCTTTGGCGCGCGCGATGCCGTAGCCGGCCGGCACGCCGACCAAGAGCCCGATCAGCACCGCTCCGCCCGTGACCAGCACGGAGTTCCAGAAATAGAGCAGGAAGTTGTTCTTCGCGAACACCTCGATGAAGTTGTCGAAGGTCGGCGGCGAGGGGATGAAGACCGGCGGGAAGGATGTGTTGTCGAGCTCGTTCTTGAGCGAGAGCGAGATCATCCAGATGAACACCAGCACCGCCGGCGAAACGAGCAGGAAGAGCGAAAGCGCGAAGCCGACCGTGTTGCCGAAGGTGCGGCGCCGCACCGGCGCGGAGCGTTCGATGCCGGCCATCAGGCGTTCCACTTCGTGCGCTGGCGCACATAGAGCAGCAGCAGCGAGAGCGCGATGATGATGATGAAGAAGATCACGACCACGGCCGAGGCATAGCCCAGATTGTAGAACTGGAAGGCCTGCAGATAGAGGAAGATGTTCAGCGTCTCGGATGCCGTGCCGGGCCCGCCCTGCGTGATGACGAAGATGGTGTCGAACACCTTCAGCGCGTCGATGGTGCGGATGACCAGCGCGATCATGATGTAGGGCAGCAGCAGCGGGAAGGTGATGTAGCGGAACATCTGCCAATCGGAGGCGCCGTCGATGGTAGCGCTGTCGTAGGGATCCTGCGGGAGCCCTGCGAGCCCGCCGAGCACGATCAGCATTACCAGCGGCGTCCAGTGCCAGACCTCCACCAGCACCAGCGTCGGGATCACCGTGTTCGGCGAGTAGACCCAGAGCGAGGGAGGAAGGCCGACCAGCGAGAGCAGGTAGTTGAGCACGCCGAGCTGCGGGTGGAACATCATGGTCCAAACCAGCGCCACCGCCACGGGCGTCGCCATCATCGGCATCACGAAGACGGTGCGCAGCAGCCCGCGCCAGGGAAACTCGCGGTGAAACACCAGCGCCGCCGCCACGCCGAGCGCGATCGGCACTACCACGGCGAGGATGGTGAAGAAGAAGGTGCGCCAGACCGCTTCGAGGAAGCGCTCATCGGCGAACAGGCGCACATAATTGGCGAACCAGATGAAGTCCGCCCCGCCGCCCACCTTCCAGTCCTTGAAGGACATGTAGAGCGTGAAGAGCCACGGAAAGACGATGACCGCGCCGATCACGACGAGCGCGGGCAGCGCGAAGAGCCAGTAGCGGCGGGG
>JAIXZF010000397.1 GCA_027489835.1 Hyphomicrobiales bacterium | reverse complement strand
GGGCGTTGCGCGAGGCGGAACCTGGTCCCGTTTGCCAATGGCGACAGGCAGGCTAGACTGCCTTCAACGAGACAGGAGGACGCGATCATGAACTTCCGACTTGCACTGATGGGCGCCGCTGCCACCATGGGCGCGGCGTTTGCCGCCATCCCGGCTGAAGCCCAGTATTATGGCGGCCCGGGCGGCCCCTACTACGGCCAGGGCCTGCCGCCGCCGCCCTATCAGCGGCCCGGCTATGGCTATGGTGGCGGTTATGGCCCGCCGCCCTATGCGCGGCCGCCAGCCTATGGCCGCATCGATTGCGGGGAGGGGGCCGAGATCGTGGCTTCGCGCGGCTTCCGCAACATCCAGGTGCGCGAATGCAGCGGGCGGGTGTTCCGCTACACCGCTTTTCGTGGGCGCCAGGCCTTCGAAGTGCGGGTCGCGTCCAGCTCCGGGCAGATCACCATGGTGCGCCCGCTCTGACTTGTAGGGATGGCCTTCCGGCCATCCTCACTTCCTTGATGCACTGAGTGGACGCGGCGGCAGAATCTCGGCGTCGTTGACAACCTTCTTCGCCATGAAGATGGCCGCATCCAGCTTGGCGAAGCTGCGCGCCTTGTAGAATTGCAGGGCGCGCTCGTTGTTCTCGGCGACTTCGAGGACGAGATGAGAGCAGCCGCGTACGCGGGCCAGATGCTCGAGTTGGTCCATCACGAACGAGCCGAGGCCGCGGCCCTGATAGCTCGGGTGGACGGCCAGTTCCTCGACGAAGAGCGGGTGCATCTCGCGGTTTCGGAAATAGCGCTCGTTCATCCAGCTATCGGCGCCGATGATGTCCTCGGCGCATTCGGCGTAGCCGACGATCTGCTCCTTGCGGTCCACGGTGATGACGAAGAGCAGCTGCTCGACGCCCTTCTCTTCGTAGCGCTCGAGGAAACGCTTCTTCGAGGTCGGCCGCTGGAACTCCACCGTGGTGCGGTTGACCTCTCGGAACACCAGCTTGAGGAATTCCCAGGTGCGGTTCAGATCGCGCCGGTGGATGCGCCGCACCTTGACCAGCGGCTCGGAACTATCCGGGTCGGGTGCCGGTTCTGTCTTCACCTGGGGCATGGGACGAACATAGACACTCGTCCTCGCCCTCGCCAGAGCCCACTGTTCAGCGGGACGCTGGTGGCGTAACGTCAGGCTTGAGCTGGTGCGGCGGGAAGCGCATCGGGCTCGCAACATGGAGATCGAGTTCAATGCGTTCGACGATCATCAAGGCTCTTATCGGCGGGATGTTTGGCGCCGCGCTCATGGGCGCCAGCGCCGGTGCCGCACCCATCGGGGCAGGGGTCACGGAAACCGCGACGGCGGCAAGCGCCCTGTCGCCGCTGGCCGCCGAGCCGGTGCAGTATGTCTACACCGGCCCCCGGCGTGTCTATGGCGGCGGCCCCTATTATGGCCGTCCGGGCTATGGCCGCCCGGTTTATGGCAGGCCGGTTTATGGCAGGCCGTATTATGGCGGCCGACCCGGCTATTACCGCCGCGGCTATCGCGGGGACGGCGTCGCTGCCGGCGTGGCGGCCGGCGCTCTCGGCGCGCTTGCCATTGGCGGGCTGGCGGCCTCGGGCGCCTTCGATCCGCAGCCGCAATATGCCCCGATGGCGCCGGAGCGGCGTCAGTGGTGTGCCCAGCGTTACCGGAGCTACAATCCGGCTGACGGCACCTTCGTCGGCAATGACGGCCGCCGCCGCTTCTGCGGCTAGGCCAGGGATCAGCTTGAACCAGGACGGCCGGGCCCTCGAGCCCGGCCGTTTGCGTTTGGCGACGTTCAGGCGAGGGCGCGGCCGTGGAACGTCATCGTGGCGTGCGCCAGGCGCTCGCCTGCCCAGCCGAACGCGCCGCTGCGGATATCGTCCTCGAGCGCAGCGCGGCCCATCACGGCGAGGTCTGACGCGGCTTCCGGCTCGGCGTTGAGCACGGCCACGAGCTTCCGGTAGCGCTCCTCGCCGATGCGGTTGGCTTCGCCGCCAAGGCGCATCCAGCCCGAGATGCCGCCCGACTGGGCCGCCTCTGAGATGGCCGCGCGGTGCGCATCCAGACGCTGGCGCAGATCCTCGGCCTCGGCCCAGAGACGGCCGATCGTGGTTGCGCCAGCTGGCGTCTTGGCGCTGAAGGCCAAGACGTCGCCCGACACGCTTGCCTGCGAGATCGACGAGCCGGCGATGGCGAGCGGCGCCGCAGCGGCGGCTGATGCGGCTGCCACGAGCGCGCGGCGGGTCATGGTGGTGATCATGGCGGATGCTGTCCTTTCCGATGCCCGGCTGTGCCGAAGCTCATTGAGCCGGGCGATTGATGCGAAAGACGCCGCCGCGTTCCATCCGCGCGTTTCGGCTGTCGAGGACCGGTTGGTCCACATCGCGATCTGAAGGCCGGGGCTATGAATGGACGGCCAATGAACCGTGGCAATTTCGTGTCAGGGGCCGTCAGCGATGGCAGGCCGGGCTGCGGATGCCAGCAGCGCTGGTTCGCAGGGAGCGTCAAATGCCGCCCATGCAAGGGCGCAATACAAACATGCGATATCAGTGACTTGGGCACGCAAGCTGACGTAAACGCCGGCCAGTCAGCATCTCCATAAGTTCCATAATATGTCTTATGCGAATCACGGCTATGGGCTCTCTAGCGCTTTGCACCGGTGCAAGTTGAATGAAAGCGCGCTTTCGGCGACAGACGCAGGAAGCAAGTGGAACGCCTGGCAGGCTGACGATGGCCCGTGGCCCTCAGCCCTCGCCGCGCTGCCAGCCTTCCTTGGTCTCGGCGATGAAGTCGTCCAGCCGGCCGGCGGCGATGGCGGCGCGCAGCCCGGCCATCAGGTCCTGGTAGTAAGCGAGGTTGACCCAGGTCAGCAGCATCTTGCCGAGCATCTCGTCGGCCTTCACCAGATGGTGGAGATAGGCCCGGCTGTAGGCATTCGCTGCAACGCAGCTCGACGCAACGTCCACCGGGCGCGGATCCTCGGCGAATTTCGCATTGCGAAGGTTCATCCGGCCGAAGCGCGTGAAGATCTGGCCGTGCCGTCCGGCCCGCGTCGGCATCACGCAGTCGAACATGTCGACGCCGCGGCGCACGGCCTGGCAGATGTCATCCGGCGTGCCGACGCCCATCAGATAGCGCGGCCTGTCGTGCGGCAGATGCGGCTCCACGGCCTCGATCATCGCCAGCATCACGTCCTGCGGCTCGCCGACCGCGAGGCCGCCGATCGCGTAGCCCTTGAAGTCCATCGAGACGAGCGACCGTGCGCTT
>JAIXZF010000448.1 GCA_027489835.1 Hyphomicrobiales bacterium | reverse complement strand
CACGGTCTGGATGCGGTGGCTCGCGCCCTTGGTCAGGATCAGGCTGGCGCGCTGGCGCGTCGGAAGGATGTTTTCGCGCAGGTTCGGCAGGTTGATGCCGTCCCACAGCCCCTCGGCGACCTTCAGCGCCTCGGGCTCGGACAGATCCGCGTATTTGCGGAAGAACGAGCGCGGATCGCGGAAGGCCGTCTCGCGCAGCTTCAGGAAGCGGTTGATGTACCAGCGCCTCAGATCCTCCTCGTCGGCGTCGAGATAGATCGAGACGTCGAAGAAGTCGGAGACGAACGGCACCGTCGAGCCGTCGCGCGGCAGCCGCGCCGGCTGGAGCACGTTGAGCCCTTCCACGATCAGGATGTCTGGCCGCTCCACGGTGATCCGTTCGCCCGGCACCACGTCGTAGACGAGATGCGAGTAGACCGGAGCCTCGACGAGCGGCTGGCCCGCCTTGACCTGGCTGAGAAAGCGCAGGAGCCGGGCGCCGTCATAGCTCTCGGGGAAGCCCTTGCGCTCCATCAGCCCGCGCGCGCCGAGCTCGGCATTGGGCAGCAGGAACCCGTCCGTGGTGATCAGCTTGACCTTCGGCGTGTTCGGCCAGCGCGAGAGCAGCGCCGTCAGCACGCGGGCCGTGGTGGACTTGCCCGCCGCGACCGAGCCGGCGAGGCCGATGACGTAGGGCACCTTCACCTCGTCCTCGGCCTGCAGGAAGCGCTGCGTCGCCTTGAACAGCCCCTGCGCGGCCGCGACATAGACCGACAGCAGGCGCGACAGCGGCAGGTAGATCGACACCACTTCGTCCAGCGAGATGGGATCGTTGATCGATTGTAGCTTCTCGATGTCCTGCACGGTCAGCGTCAGCGGCGTATCGGCACGCAGATGCGCCCACTCGTCGCGCGAGAACACCCGGTAGGGCGAGAGGTCAGGCTCGGCTTCGGCCGGCAGGTCGACGCGCTGGTCCATGCGGGTCTCGGATTGAGGCGACGAGATCGGCAACGACGGGTCGCAAGGCTCAAGGTCATCGGCCGGATGGCGCGCCAAATGGGTTGCCGCCTAGCTTTCCGGGTCAGTTAGACCCTCTTGCCGCCTTTTCCGCAAGTCCGGAGCGCTGCGTGCGGCCCTCCAGCGCCGTCATCACATCGTCGAGTTCCACACCGCTCGTCTGTAGCATTACGAGCAGGTGGAACAGCACGTCCGCCGCCTCGGCCGTGAGAGCCGCCTTGTCGCCGGAGACCGCCGCGATCACGGCCTCCACGGCCTCCTCGCCGAATTTCTTCGCGACGCGCTCGGGCCCCGACGCGATCAGCTTCGCGGTCCAGCTCTCCTCGGGCGAGGCTTTGGCGCGGGCGGCGACGATGGCGGCAAGGTCGGCAAGGGTGAGGGACGCCATCAATCCAGCCTCATCGCAAGCCCGGCCGCGGCCATGTGGGCCTTGGCCTCGCCGATGCCGTAGGTGCCGAAATGGAAGATCGAGGCGGCCAGCACCGCGCTGGCATGGCCCTCGCGCACCCCGGCGACGAGGTCGTCCAGCGTGCCGACGCCGCCCGAGGCGATGACCGGCACGGACACGGCGTCCGCGATGGCGCGGGTCAGCTCCACATCGTAGCCGACCTTGGTGCCGTCCCGGTCCATCGAGGTCACCAGAAGCTCGCCCGCGCCGAGCGATGCCACCTCGCGCGCGAAGTCGACGGCCTCGATGCCGGTCGGCTGGCGCCCGCCATGGGTGAAAATCTCGAAGCGGGCCGGCGCGCCCGGGCCCGAAACGCGCTTGGCGTCGATGGCGACCACCACGCATTGCGCCCCGAACTTCTCGGCCGCCTCGCGCACGAAATCGCGCCGCGTCACGGCGGCGGTGTTGATCGACACCTTGTCGGCGCCGGCCAGCAGCAGCCGGCGGATGTCCTCGACGGTGCGCACGCCGCCGCCCACCGTCAGCGGCATGAAGCAGGCCTCGGCCGTGCGCGTCACGACATCGAGTAGGATGCCGCGCCCCTCATGGCTGGCGGAGATGTCGAGGAAGCAGAGCTCGTCGGCGCCCGACGCGTCATAGGCCTTGGCGGCCTCGACAGGATCGCCCGCATCGACCAGGTCGACGAACTGGACGCCCTTGACGACACGGCCGTCCTTGACGTCGAGGCAGGGAATGACGCGGATCTTGAGGGTCATGCGGCCTCCCTGATGCGCGCCAGCGCCGTCGCCGGGTCGATGCGCCCGTCATAGAGCGCCCGGCCGGTGATCGCGCCCTCAAGGATGGCGGCGTCCGCCTGCGTGAGCCGCTCGATGTCGGCCATGGAGGCGAGGCCGCCCGAGGCGATGACGGGGATGGACAGCGCCTTGGCCAGCGCGATCGTGCCGTCCCAGTTGATGCCGCCGAGCATCCCGTCCCGGGCGATGTCGGTGTAGACGATGGCGGCGACGCCGGCATCCTCGAAGCGTCTGCCGAGATCGGCGGCGCTGAGCGTCGAGGTCTCGGCCCAGCCCTCGACCGCGACCATGCCATCGCGCGCGTCGATGCCGACCACGATGCGGCCGGGATGGGCGCGGGCCGCGGCCCTGACGAAGGCGGGATCGCGCACCGCGGCCGTGCCGATGATGACGCGGGCCACGCCCTTGGCAAGCCAGCCCTCCACCGTCGTCATGTCCCGGATGCCGCCGCCGAGCTGCACGGGGAAGGACACCGCTTTGAGGATGGCGTCGACCGCGCGCCCGTTCATCGGCTTGCCCGCGAAGGCGCCGTCGAGGTCGACCACGTGCAGCCACTGGAAGCCCTGCCGCTCGAAGGCGGCGGCCTGCGCGGTGGGATCGTCGTTGAACACGGTGGCCTGGTCCATGTCGCCCTGCCGCAGACGCACGCACTGGCCGTTCTTGAGGTCAATGGCGGGAAACAGGATCATGGCCGCCAGTCCAGAAAGTTGGCGATCAGCTTCAGCCCGAGCTTCTGGCTTTTTTCGGGGTGGAACTGCGAGCCGATCATCGTGCCGCGCGCCACCATCGCCGTCACCTTCACGCCATGGCGCGTCGTGGCCAGCACGTCGGACTCGCGCAGCGGGTGCAGCGCATAGGAATGCACGAAATAGGCGTGCCAGCCGGACGGGCCGGTCTCGATGCCGTCTAGCACCGGATGCGGCTTCGCCTCGTCCAGCGTGTTCCAGCCCATGTGCGGGATCTTGAGCGAGGCATCGCCCGGCTCGATCAGCGCGACATCGCCCTCGATCCAGCCCAGCCCCGTGCTGATCTCGTGCTCCAGCCCGCGCGAGGCCATGAGTTGCATGCCGACGCAGATGCCGAAGAAGGGCCGCCCCATCCCGATCACCGCCTCCGTCAGTGCATCGACCATGCCCGGCACGGCATGGAGCCCCCTTCGGCAATCGGCGAAGGCCCCGACGCCCGGCAGGACGATGCGGTCGGCGCGGCGGACGGCTTCGGGATCGCTGGTGACGAGGATCGTGCGATCGAGCCCGGCCTCGCGCGCGGCGCGCTCGAACGCCTTGGCGGCCGAGTGCAGGTTGCCCGAGCCGTAGTCGATGATGGCGACCGTGCTCATCGCCTAGCGGCCCCGGGCCTCGGGAAACAGGCCGAGCACGCCCTGGCCCTGCTGCTGCGGCTGCATCTGGAGCGCGAACGGCGTGGGCGACGGCGCGGGCTCCGGCAGCGGCGCCTTCGTCTCGAAATAGCGCCGTTCGACCATGTCGATGTCGCGGCCCTCGACCACGCCGGCGAAGCGCCAGCCCTTGGCGATCAGCTTGCGCTCGATCAGCGCATGGCCTTCGAGCCCGAGAAAGAGCCCGATCAGGCCCTGCGCGATGGCGAGCCCGAGCGGGCTGATGCCGATCTGTCGGCCGCCGAACCCGATCGCGGCCCAGACGACGGCGAAGGCCAGCAGCGGCAGCCAGAGCCGCTTGTAGGCGAGCCAGAGCCCGGTGAACAAGAAGGCGGCAAACGAGAACCCGTCCTTGAGGAACACGGTCTTCTCGGCCTGCTCGGTGGCGGAGCCGGCCCTGGCGGCGGGCGGCGTCAGCACGGTGTGGAACGGCATGGCTTCAGCCCCTCACAAGGCGCCCTTGGTCGACGGGATGCGCCCGCCCTCGCGCGGATCGACGGCCAGCGCCGCGCGCAGCGCGCGGGCCAGCCCCTTGAAGCAGCTTTCCGCGATATGGTGCGCGTTGGCGCCGTAGAGCGTCTCGACATGCAGCGTGAGGCCGGCATTCATGGCGAAGGCCTGGAAGAACTCGCGCACCAGTTCGGTGTCGAACTCCCCGATCTTCGGGGCCGGAAAGCTCGTGCGGAAGACCAGGAAGGGCCGGCCCGAGACATCGACGGCGATGCGCGTCAGCGTCTCGTCCATCGGCAGGTCCAGGCTGGCGTAGCGGGCCAGTCCCTTCTTGTCGCCGAGCGCCTTCAGCACCGCCTGCCCGAGCGCGATGCCGACATCCTCCACCGTGTGGTGGAAATCGACGTGCAGGTCGCCCTTCGCCCGGACGGTGAGGTCGATCAGCGAATGGCGCGCGAACAGCTCGAGCATGTGGTCGAAGAACCCGATGCCCGTGGCGATCTCGGCCCGGCCGGAGCCGTCGAGGTGCACGGAGAGCGCGATGTCGGTCTCGTTGGTCTTTCGCGTGATGTCGGCTGTGCGCATGGCGGCGTCTTCAAATCCATTTCGCAGCGCTTTAACAGCCAAGGGCGACCAGCGCCACCGTGCAGGCGCGCGCAAGGCGCCCAAAGGCGACCTCGCCAAACGGCAGCCCTGTCCTCTCGTCATGGCCGGGCTCGACCCGGCCATCCACGTTTCCGATCGACCGCGACAACGTGGATGCCCGGCTCAAGGCCGGGCATGACGGCGGCGAGCGCAGCGGGCTGCTGCTGCAGCCCCGATCCACGATATTGGTTGATCGCGCCTGAGCCCCTACATGTGGGCTCCAGAGCATGGCTTGAGGGGCGATTCGGACATGATGGAACATGGCGCGGCGCCGCAAATGCACGCCACCACGATCCTGATGGTGCGTCGGGGCGGCAAGGTCGTCATCGGCGGCGACGGGCAGGTCTCGATGGGGCCGACCATCGTCAAGGGCAACGCCCGCAAGGTGCGCCACCTCGCCAAGGGCCAGGTCATCGCCGGCTTTGCGGGCGCCACCGCCGACGCCTTCACCCTGTTCGAACGGCTCGAGACCAAGCTCGAGCAATATCCCACCCAGCTGATGCGTGCCTGCGTCGAGCTCGCCAAGGATTGGCGCACCGACCGCTATCTCAGGCGGCTCGAGGCGATGCTGCTGGTCGCCGACAAGGAGGTGAGCCTCCTGCTGTCCGGGACGGGCGACGTGCTGGAGCCCGCGGACGGCATCATGGCCATCGGCTCGGGCGGCAACTACGCCCTTGCCGCTGCCCGCGCCCTGGCCGAGACCGATTTCGACGCAGAGACCATCGTGCGCAAGGCGATGAAGATCGCCGGCGACATCTGCGTCTATACCAACCACTCGCTCGTGATCGAGAGCCTGGAATCGACATGACCACATTCTCTCCCCGCGAGATCGTCTCCGAGCTCGACCGCTACATCGTCGGCCAGAAGGACGCCAAGCGCGCCGTGGCCATCGCGCTGCGCAACCGCTGGCGCCGCCAGCAGCTCACCGGCCCGCTGAAGGACGAGGTCAGCCCGAAGAACATCCTGATGATCGGGCCCACCGGCTGCGGCAAGACCGAGATCTCCCGCCGCCTCGCCCGTCTCGCCGGCGCGCCCTTCCTCAAGGTCGAGGCCACCAAGTTCACCGAGGTCGGCTATGTCGGCCGCGATGTGGAGTCGATCGTGCGCGACCTCGTGGAGGTCGGCATCGGCCTCGTCCGCGACGCCAAGCGCAAGGAGGTGCAGGCCAAGGCCCATCAGGCGGCCGAGGAGCGCGTGCTCGACGCGCTCGTGGGCCCGACCTCCAGCCCAGCCACCCGCGACAGCTTCCGCCGCAAGCTGCGCAATGGCGAGATGGACGACAAGGAGATCGAGGTCGAGCTTCCGACCGGCGGCGCGGCCGGGCTTCCCATGTTCGAATTGCCCAACCAGCCCGGTGCCTCGATCGGCGCGATCAACATCGGCGACATCTTCGGCAAGGCTTTCGGCAAATCGGGCAAGCCGCGCCGTATGACCGTGAAGGAGGCCTACGAGCCGCTGATCCAGGAGGAGAGCGACAAGCTGCTCGACCAGGACGCCGTCATCCAGGACGCTATCCGGCAGGTCGAGGACAACGGCATCGTCTTCCTCGACGAGATCGACAAGATCTGCGGGCGCGAAGGCCGCTCCGGCGCCGACGTCTCGCGCGAGGGCGTTCAGCGCGACCTGCTTCCGCTGATCGAGGGCACCACCGTCTCCACCAAGCACGGGCCGGTGAAGAGCGACCACATCCTCTTCATCGCCTCGGGCGCCTTCCACGTGGCCAAGCCCTCCGACCTGCTGCCCGAGCTGCAGGGCCGCCTGCCGATCCGGGTGGAGCTGACCTCGCTCGACGTCGACGACTTCAAGCGCATCCTCACCGATACCGAGGCCAGCCTCGTGAAGCAGTCCGTGGCGATGCTCGAGACCGAGGGGCTCTCGATCAGCTTTACCGACGATGCGGTCGATGCGCTGGCCCGCGTCGCGGTGCAGGTCAACGCCACGGTTGAGAACATCGGCGCGCGCCGGCTGCAGACCGTCATGGAGCGCGTGCTCGACGACATCTCCTTCACCGCGCCCGACCGGGGAGGCGAGACCATCGTCATCGACGCCGCCTATGTCGAGGCCCGCGTCGGCGACCTCGCGCGCAACGCCGATCTGTCGCGCTTCATCCTGTGAGGCCCACGCCGCCCGAGCCGCCGCCCGGGCCCGGGGCGGAAGCTCCCTCGCGCCTCGCCCGCGATTCGACGGTCGTCGGCCTCGCTACGGCGCTCTCCCGCATCATGGGCTTCGCCCGTGACATCCTGATCGCACGGGCGCTGGGCGCCGGGCCGGTGGCGGACGCCTTCCTCGTCGCCTTCCGCCTGCCCAACATGGTGCGCCGCGTGCTCGGCGAGGGCGGGCTCAACGCGCCCTTCGTTCCGGTTTATCTCTCGCTGAAGGCCGGCCCCGGCGGCGAGGCCGAGGCGCGGCGCTTCGCGGGCGAGGCCATGGGGGGCTTCGCCGTGGCGCTGCTCGTCCTGCTCGCTTTGGCCGAACTCGCCGCGCCCTGGCTGGTGCTGGCGCTTGCGGGCGGATTCAGGGACGTGCCCGAGACCCTTCAATTAGCCGAGCGCTACACGCGCCTTGCCCTGCCCTTCCTCGCGCTCACCGTGCTCGCCTCGCTGGTCTCGGCCATCCTCAACGCGGAGAAGCGCTTCGCCGTGGCCGCGCTCGCGCCCATCGTGCTCAACATCGTGCTGATCGCGGCCCTGTTCGGCGGAGAGCGGGCGTCCGCCTCGCCCGAACAGGCGGCGCTGCTGCTGGCCGCCGCGGTCAGCGCCGGCGGCGCGGCGCATCTGGCCCTCGTGATCTGGGCGCTCAAGGGCCGTGCGCCGGGCCTGCCGCGCCCGAGCCTGGGCTGGTCCGCGCCGCTGAGGCGGCTGACGCGGCTTGGATTGCCGGCTCTGCTCGCCGGCGCCACGGGCCAGCTCGTGCTGCTGGTCGCGACCCAGATCGCCTCGCACCAGCCCGGCGCCGTCTCATGGCTCTACTATGCCGACCGCGTCTTCCAGCTGCCGCTCGGCTTCGTCGCGGTGGCCATGGGCGTGGTGCTGCTGCCCGAGATCGCGGCGCGCGAAGCGGATGGCGACGCCGAGGGCCGCCAGCACGCGCTCGATTCGGCGCTGGCTCTCGGGCTCCTGCTCGCGATCCCCGCCGCGGTCGCGCTCGCCATCCTGGCCGAGCCCATCGTCGCGGTGCTGTTCGAGCGCGGCCAGTTCGGCGCGCTCGACCGCGAGCGGACGGCCGCCGCCCTCGCAGCCTTCGCGCTGGGCCTGCCCGGCGCGGTGATCGCGCGGGTGCTCTCGCAGGTCCATTTCGCCCGCCAGAAGCCGGGCGTCCCGCTCTGGTGCGGACTGGCCTCGATCCTCGTCGCCATCGTCGCCGGCCTCGCCGTCGCGCCCGATAGGCCCGCCACCGGCGCGGCCCTGTCCGCCGCGCTCGCCTTCTGGACGCAAGGCGCGCTCCTCGCCGTATGGACCTGGCGCCAGCGCCTCTGGCGTCCGGGCCGCCGGTTGATGCGCGCCGTTGCGGCCACGCTTGCGGCTGCCGCGATCATGGCCGCCGCGATCTGGTGGCTGGGCGTGGAGCTGCGCGGTGCATTGGTGGGCCAGCCCGCCGGCCTGCGTCAGGCGGCGCTGCTCGCTGGCTTGTGCGGCGCGGGCCTCGGGCTCTATGGCGCCGCGGCCTGGGCCTTCGGGGCGCTCAAGGCGGGCCTTGCGGCCACACAGCGCGGAAAATCGGAGGCCGAGGCCTGAGCGCGGCCCGGCGCTCTCTTGTCAGGCTCCGAGCGCTTGCCGCATAAGGCGCGACGTTTTTGCCGTCCCCGTCACGCGCCCGCCCGCGCGCCTTCCCGGAATCCGCCATGCCCGCTTTCACCCCGCGCGTCTT
>JAIXZF010000403.1 GCA_027489835.1 Hyphomicrobiales bacterium | reverse complement strand
GAGGCCTGGGCCGGCAGCCCGGGCAAGGCCTTCAGCCATCGCGAACTCGACCTGGGCGCGAGGCGGCTCGCGGGGCTGCTCCTGCTTTCGCGGCTGCCCGCGCGTTCGCAGGCCGTGATCATGGCGCCGCTGGGGGCCGAGCAGACGATCGCCATACTCGGCGCGCTGCGCGCCGACCTCAGCCCGCTGCTGCTGTCCGTCGCCACCACGCCCATGGAACTGCAGCGCATGTTCGACGCGGCAGGCGCCTGCATCGCCATCGGCGTGGGCCGCTGCGGCGACATCGAGCCTGCCCTGCTGATGCGGGACGCGGCCGCCCGGTCCTTCAACGTGCGGCTGGTCTGCGGCTTCGGACCCAAGCCGCCCGACGGCGTCGCGCCGCTGGACGCGATCCTCGAGGTGGACGCTGCGGCGCTGCCGGAAGCGCCGGCCCGGGCGCCCTCCGAAGAGCGCGCCATCGCGATCGAAACCGCCGATGGCGAACGGCAGCTCCTGCTGCAATCCGACTTCACGGCAGCGGCCGTCGAGATCGCCGGCCAGGCGAGGCTGCCCGCCGAAGGCCGGCTCGTCTCTCTGATGATGGGGCCCAGCCTCTCGGCGCTGGCGGCGGGGCCTTACCTTGCGCTGCTCGGCGGCTGCGAGTTCCTGCCGCTGGGGCTGTTCTCGCTCAGCGCGCTGTGGGCCGGGCTCGCGGACGGCAAGCCCTCCGGCGTCGTCGCCCCCGCCGCTCTGGAGGCTTCGCTGCGGGCCTCCGGCATTGTCGGCCACGCCAACGTCGTGAGCCTGATCCTGCTTCACAAGCACCGGCCCGACCATGCCATGGCAACCGAGCCAGGCGGCACGCGCATCGTCGACGTATGGCCCGAGGACGCCGGCCGGCTGGCAGCGGCCGCGCGGGG
The DNA here is from genome assembly GCA_027489835.1 of Hyphomicrobiales bacterium. Classification (GTDB taxonomy): domain Bacteria; phylum Pseudomonadota; class Alphaproteobacteria; order Rhizobiales; family Beijerinckiaceae; genus Allobosea. The sequence continues at coordinate 1,679 of JAIXZF010000403.1, read as the reverse complement.
CTGACGCGCCGCGCCAGCCCCGCGCTTCCCCATCAAGCCGCCTTCTTGCGCTCGGCGATGCGGGCGAGATCGCGCATCAGGCGCGTCGTCACCTTGAGACGCTGCTCCGGCCGCTCCATGTCGCGGATGAAGACCAGCTTCATGTCCGGCCTGACCTTCGCCGTGGCGGCGCCCTGCTCGGTCACATAAGCCACCAGCCCGTCGGGATTGGCGTAGGCATTGTCGCGGAAGGCGACGATGACGCCCTTGGGGCCGGCCTCGACCTTCTCGACATTGGCGCGGCGGCACAGCGCCTTGATTGCCACGATGTCGAGCAGCTGGCGGACTTCATCGGGCAGCGGCCCGAAACGGTCGGCGAGCTCGGCGCCGAAGCTCTCGATGTCGCCATCGGTCTCCAGCATCGAGAGGCGCTTGTAGAGGCCGAGGCGAAGCGAGAGGTCCTCGACGTAAGTCTCGGGAATCATGACCGGAGTGCCCATGGTGATGGTCGGCGACCACTGGTCCGCCGCCGGCTCCTCGATGCCGGCCTTGAGCGCGGCGACGGCCTCCTCCAGCATCTGCTGGTAAAGCTCATAGCCCACTTCCTTGATGTGGCCCGACTGCTCGTCGCCCAGCAGGTTGCCCGCGCCCCTGATGTCGAGGTCGTGGCTGGCAAGCTGGAAGCCGGCGCCGAGCGTATCGAGCGACTGCAGGACCTTCAGCCGCCGCTCCGCCTGCACGGTGAGCTTCTTGCGCTCGGGCAGGGTGAACAGCGCGTAGGCACGCGTCTTCGAACGGCCGACGCGGCCGCGCAGCTGGTAGAGCTGCGACAGGCCGAACATGTCGGCGCGGTGCACGATCAGCGTGTTGGCGGTGGGGATATCGAGGCCCGACTCGACGATGGTGGTCGAGAGCAGGATGTCGAACTTGCCTTCGTAGAAGGCGGTCATCACATCTTCGAGCTGGCCCGCCGCCATCTGCCCGTGCGCGACCGCGACCTTGCATTCGGGGGCCTGCTTGTCGAGGAAGTCCTTCACCTCGGCGAGGTCGTCGATGCGCGGCACGACGTAGAAGCTCTGCCCGCCCCGGTAGCGCTCGCGCAGCAGCGCCTCGCGCACCATCAGCCCGTCGAAGGGCGCGACGAAGGTGCGCACCGCCAGCCTGTCCACCGGCGGCGTCGCGATGATGGAGAGGTCGCGCACGCCGGTCATGGCCAGCTGGAGCGTGCGCGGGATCGGCGTGGCCGAGAGGGTCAGCACGTGGACCTCGGCGCGCAACTCCTTCAGCCGCTCCTTGTGGCCGACGCCGAAATGCTGCTCCTCGTCGACGATGACGAGGCCCAGATCCTTGAAGTCGATGCCCTTGCCCAGCAGGGCATGGGTGCCGACCACGATGTCCATGGTGCCGTCCGCGATGCCGGCCTTGACGGCCTTGAGGTCCGCTGCCGGCACGAAGCGCGAGGCCTGGCCCACCTGCACGGGCAGGCCCCTGAAGCGCTCGGAGAAGGTCTTGTGGTGCTGGCGCGCCAGCAGAGTCGTCGGCACGACGACGGCCACCTGCTTTCCGGCCATCGCCACGGCGAAGGCGGCGCGCAGCGCGACCTCCGTCTTGCCGAAGCCGACATCGCCGCAGATCAGCCGGTCCATGGGCCGGCCGATGCGCAGATCGTCCAGCACGGCGTCGATCGCGCCGAGCTGGTC
>JAIXZF010000383.1 GCA_027489835.1 Hyphomicrobiales bacterium | reverse complement strand
TTGACGTCGCGCTCGACCACGCGGCCGTGCGGGCCCGAGCCGGTGACGCGGGAGAGGTCGATGCCGAACTCCTTCGCCATGCGGCGGGCCAGCGGGGACGCGAAGGTGCGGGCGCCGCCCGAAGGCGCCCCACCCTGGCCCTCCCCACGGGGTGGGGAGGGAACGCTTGGCGTGGGCGCAGGAGCTGGAGCGGCGGGAGCTGCAGCGGCGGCAGGTGCGGCGCCGGCCGGAGCGGCCTTGGCTCCCTCCCCGCCCTGCGGGGAGGGCTGGGGTGGGGCCTTCGCCGCACCCGCGGAAGCCGCATCCTCGCCCTCGCCCGTGATCACCGCGATCACTGCATTCACCGCCACATCGGCCGTGCCGTCCGGGACCATGATCTTGGCCAGAATGCCCTCATCCACGGCCTCGACCTCCATGGTCGCCTTGTCAGTCTCGATCTCCGCCAGGATGTCGCCCGACTTGATCTTGTCGCCTTCCTTCTTCAGCCACTTGGCAAGGTTGCCCTTTTCCATGGTGGGCGAGAGCGCGGGCATGAGGATGTTGATGGGCATGATCCGTGCTCCTCAGCGATAGCACACGGCCTTCACGGCCGCGATGACCTCGCCGACGTTCGGCAAGGCGAGCTTCTCGAGATTGGCGGCGTAGGGCATCGGCACGTCCTTGCCGGTGACACGCACGACCGGCGCGTCGAGATAGTCGAAGGCGCGCTCCATGACGCGCATCGCGATCTCGGCGGTGACGCCGGATTGCGGGAAGCCCTCCTCCACCGCCACGCAGCGGCCGGTCTTCATCACCGACTCGACGACCGTGTCGATGTCCATGGGGCGGATGGTGCGCAGGTCGATGATCTCGACGTCGATGCCTTCCTTCTCCAGCTCGGCCGCGGCCTTGATGCAGTAGGTCATGCCGATGCCGAAGGAGACGAGCGTCGCGTCCTTGCCAGGCTTGTGGATGCGCGCCTTGCCGATCGGCACGGTCCAGTCATCGAGCTTCGGCACGGGGAAGGACTGGCCGTAGAGGATCTCGTTCTCGAGGAAGACGACCGGGTTCGGATCGCGGATCGCGCTCTTGAGCAGGCCCTTCGCGTCGGCGGCGGTGTAGGGCATCACGACCTTGAGGCCGGGCACGTTGGAGTACCAGGCGGCATAGTCGTGGCTGTGCTGGGCGCCGACGCGGGCCGCAGCGCCATTCGGGCCGCGGAACACGATGGGGCAGCCCAGCTGGCCGCCGGACATGTAGAGCGTCTTCGCGGCCGAGTTGATAATGTGGTCGATGGCCTGCATGGCGAAGTTGAAGGTCATGAACTCGACGATGGGGCGCAGGCCCTCATAGGCCGCGCCGACCGCGATGCCGGCGAAGCCGTGCTCGGTGATCGGCGTGTCCACCACGCGCTTGGGGCCGAATTCCTGCAGCAGCCCCTGAGTGACCTTGTAGGCGCCCTGATACTCGGCGACCTCCTCGCCCATGACGAAGACATGGCCGTCGCGGCGCATCTCCTCGGCCATGGCGTCGCGCAGCGCCTCGCGCACGGTGGTGTTGACCATCTCGGCGCCTTCCGGGATCTCGGCCATCGCCGTCTGCGAGACGGTGTTGCGGATCACGGCTGGCGCGGCCGGGGTGGCCACCGGGGCGGTGTCGGCGCTCGTGGCGTTCGCGGCAGGCTGCGCTGCCAGACCTTCGGCGTGCATGTCCGGCGTCGGGGCCTTCTGCGGCGCTTCGGCTGGGAGAGCCGGCCTGGCGCTAGCCGCGTTCGGGTCCTCGCCCTCGGCCGCGATCACGGCGATGGGCGTGTTGACCGCGACGTTGTCGGTGCCGTCGCCGACGAGGATCTTGGCCAGGATACCTTCATCCACGGCCTCGACCTCCATGGTCGCCTTGTCGGTCTCGATCTCGGCGAGGATGTCGCCGGCCTTGATCTTGTCGCCTTCCTTCTTGAGCCATTTGGCGAGCTTGCCCTGCTCCATGGTCGGCGAGAGGGCGGGCATCAGAATGTCGGTGGGCATGATGGCGCTCGATCTATGCGAGAAAACGGAGGGAGCGGCGCGTCGGCGCCGGCGTCAAAGCAGGATGTCGGTGTAGAGCTCGGCCACATCCGGCTCGGGATCGTGCGTCGCGAATTCGGCCGCGTCGTTGACGATGTCGCGCACCTTGGCGTCGATCGTCTTCAGCTCTTCCTCGGCCACCTTCCACTGGTTGATGAGGCGGGCGCGGACCTGCTCGATCGGGTCGTGCTCCTCGCGCATCTTCTGCACCTCGTCCTTCGAGCGGTACTTCGCCGGGTCGGACATGGAGTGGCCGCGATAGCGGTAGGTCTGCATTTCGAGGATGTAGGGCCCCTGCCCCGAGCGCGCATGCTCCATGGCGCGCTCGCCGGCCGCCTTGACGGCGCGGATGTCCATGCCGTCCACCTGCTCGCCGGGGATGTTGAAGCTCAGGCCGCGGCGGGAGAAATCCGTCTGGGCGGAGGCGCGGCTGACCGCCGTGCCCATGGCGTAGCGGTTGTTCTCGATGATGTAGACGACCGGCAGCTTCCAGAGCGCCGCCATGTTGAAGCTCTCGTAGACCTGGCCCTGGTTGGCCGCGCCGTCGCCGAAATAGACGAGGCTGACGGAGGTGTCGCCGCGATACCAGTTGGCGAAGCCGAGCCCGGTGCCGAGCGAGACCTGCGCGCCGACGATGCCGTGGCCGCCGAAGAACTTCTTCTCGCGGCTGAACATGTGCATCGAACCGCCCTTGCCGCGCGAATAGCCGCCGCGGCGCCCGGTCAGTTCGGCGAGCACGCCGCGCGATTCCATCCCGCAGGCCAGCATATGGCCATGGTCACGATAACCGGTGATGACCTGGTCGCCCGGCTCGGACGCCATCTGCATGCCGATGACGACGGCTTCCTGGCCGATGTAGAGATGGCAGAAGCCGCCGATCAGGCCCATGCCGTACATCTGGCCGCTCTTCTCTTCGAAGCGGCGGATCAGCAGCATCTCGCGATAGGCATGCAGATCCTCGTCGCGCGTGAGCGTCGGCGTGTTGGGAATGCTGCGCGGGCCCTTGGCGGGCGCGGCCTTGGCGGCGGCGGGTTTGGCTTTGCGTGCGGCAACGGCCATCGTGAACCTCCCTCAAGTCTTCTTCGAAAAAAGGATAAGGTGCGCGCCGGGCTTTGGCGAGGGGGAAAATGGCGCCACCAGCTTGAGCCAAGCCATTGATCCGGCGATCAAATCGTTCTTTAACTGAATTCAGGTTAATCAGCGCGTTCGCAACCGTTGTGCGACGCAGCAGGCCTAGGCCGGCTCAGCGGCCGATGATGACCACGTCGTTCCTATGGACGCGGCCTAGCGCGGCGCGGGCGCGTTCATCGAGCAAGTCCCGGTCGACCTCGTCGCGGCGCATCAGGGCGACGCGCGCATCCCATTCGGCGCGCTCGGATCTGAGCTTGGCAAGATCGGCGGACATCTCCGCGATCTGCACCTTCAGCTCCTGCTTGGTCTCGTAACCGCGTGGGCCGTTATGGGCGTGGTAGACGAAGTAGGCCACGCAGGCGGTCGCCACGCTGTAGAAAGCGAGCGGGGCGAGAAAGCGGCGCGGACCACGGCGGATGACCATGGCCAAAGGCTAGGCGAGGATGGTTGAGGAGGCGTTAAGCCT
>JAIXZF010000121.1 GCA_027489835.1 Hyphomicrobiales bacterium | reverse complement strand
GGCCATGCTCAGGCTCGATTCCATCAGGCCCGCCGACAGCCTGCCGGCCATCTGGCTGATCGGCACGGGCGAGGCGCCGCGCAACAGGCCCGAGCGCTCCGCCCTGCGCGCCCGCATCAGCCGGGCCGTGATCGCGGCGCAGACGGGCCGCGATGCCGCCAGCATCGTCATCGGCCACGAGCCGGCGGGGCGGCCCGTCCTTCCCGGCGTCGATCTTCACCTCTCGCACGCCGCCAGGGCAGGCTTCGTGGCGGTGGCGCTGGCGCGCTCGCCGATCGGCGTCGATGTCGAGGAGGTCGGGCACGGCCCCCTGCCCCTCGCGGCACTGCACAGGGCCGAGCAGCTCTGGCTGGCGCAGATCGCGGAGGACAGGCGGGCCGAGGCCTTCGCCCGGCTCTGGGCCGCCAAGGAGGCCTACGGCAAGTGGGCCGGAACCGGCCTCGGCGAGCCCGACCGCTTCGCGCTGCTCGCCACGGGCGAGACCGGCTTCAGCGTCACCGGAGTGCCCCCCGCGCGGATCGAGAGCTGGCTCTGCGAGCGGGCCGGCGTCAGGCTCGCGCTCGCGCTCGCGGCGGCGATCTGACGCCGAAGCTCAGGCCGCGCGCGCGCCGCGCTCCTTGCGCCATTTGAGGAAGAAGCCCAGCGACAGCACCAGCAGCGCGCCGATGGCGTCGCCAAGATAGGACAAAAGCCCCTTCCACTCGCCGAACTGGCGGATCCAGGCCGGATCGTTGGTGATCATGTCGCCTGCAACCCAGCCCAGGATGGCCGCGCCGAGCCAGATGAGGATCGGAAAGCGGGTGAGCAGCGACAGGATGAACTGCGCGCCGAAGATGATGAGCGGGATCGAGAGCAGAAGGCCGAAGATGAAGAGCCAGACATTGCCATGCGAGGCGGCCGCGACGGCCAGCACGTTGTCGAGGCTCATCACCGCATCGGCGATCGCGATGGTGCGGACGGCGCCCCAGAGCGAGGGCTTGGCGTCGATGTCCTCATGGCTCTCGTCGCCCATGATGAGCTTGGCCGCGATCCAGAACAGCAGCAGGCCGCCGATGATCTTGAGGTACGGGATGGCGAGCATCCAGGTGATGATCAGCGCGAAGATGATCCTGAGGCCGATCGCGGCGCCGGCGCCGAGCCAGATGCCCCATTTGCGCTGCTCGGGCGGCAGGTTGCGGCAGGCGAGCGCGATGACCACCGCGTTGTCGCCGGACAGGATGAGGTCGATCCAGATGATCTGGAGCACCGACACGAAGAACTGGGTGGTGAAGAAATCCATCAGATCCGCCAAGGGCCGTTAGGGGCGGCGGAAACCCGCCAGACAAGACAACGCATGACGGAGGCTGGCTCCGCCGCGACAGGTTTACGCAGGGGAAGATCGTCGCTTCCGGATCAGGTAGCCCGCGCCCAGCACGATGGCGGCGCCCAACGCGGCGGCCGGGTATTCAAGCCGGTGGAGGGTTTCCTGACCGAACTGCGAGACCAGCCAGGGATCGGAATCGAGCATCTCGCCGGCCACCCAGCCCAGCAGGCCAGCGCCGGCCCAGATCAGGAAGGGGAAACGCTCCAGCAGGTTGCTGATCAGCGACGCGCCGGCAACGATCAATGGGATCGAAATGACAAGACCCACAACCAGAAGCGGGATCGAATCCTTCGCGACGGCGGCGATGGCGAGCACGTTATCGAGGCTCATGACGATGTCGGCGATGGCGACGGTCTGCACGGCCTTGATGAGCTTGTCGCTGGATGCGATGCCCTCCTCGCCTTCCGCGCCCTCATCGGTGAGCAGCTTGATGGCGATCCAGATCAGCAGCACCGCGCCGACGATGCGCAGGAACGGCACGTTCAGCAGCGAGGCGATCACTACGGTGAACACCACGCGCAGCAGCACGGCGACGCCCGCGCCCATCGCGATGCCGAGCGTGCGCTGCTTCGGCGGCAGGCCGCGGCAGGCGAGCGCGATCACCACCGCGTTGTCGCCGGAGAGGACGATGTTCAGCGCGATGATCTCGAGCACCTTTCCGACGGTGCCGAGACTGCCCAGGTAGGCTGTCAGATTTTCCCACATGATTTGGCTGCTACCGCTCCCGTGAGGAATCCACAATCTGTTTATGTCGTAAGACGGCTTCAGCCGATGAGCTGCTCGATGGCCTTGCCGGCCTCGACCGTGCTGGCCGAGCCGCCGAGATCGCGCGTCCGGGTCCTTGCGTCGGACAAGCCGCGCTCGACGCCGGCCACGATCGCCTTCGCCGCATCCGCCTCGCCCAGATGCTCCAGCATCATCGCGGCGGACCAGATCTGGCCGACGGGGTTGGCAATGCCGAGGCCGGCAATGTCCGGCGCCGAGCCGTGCACGGGCTCGAACAGCGATGGGAACGCACCTGTCGGGTTGATGTTGCCGGAGGGGGCGATGCCGATGGTGCCGGTGCAGGCTGGGCCGAGGTCGGAGAGGATGTCGCCGAACAGGTTCGAGGCGACCACGACGTCGAAATAGTCCGGCTTCAGCACGAAATGGGCCGTCAGGATGTCGATGTGGAACTGGTCGGTGCGCACGTC
>JAIXZF010000433.1 GCA_027489835.1 Hyphomicrobiales bacterium | reverse complement strand
GTAGGTGCCGTGCATGCCGAGCATGCCCAGCCACTGCCTGTCGGCGGCCGGATAGGCGCCGAGGCCCATCAGCGTCGAGGTCACGGGAAAGCCGGTGAGCCGCACGAGTTCGCGCAGCAGCGCCGAGGCATGGGGGCCGGCATTGATGACGCCGCCGCCGGTGTAGAACACCGGACGCTTGGCCTTGGCCATCAGCTCGACCGCGGCCTTGATCTTGGACAGATCGCCCTTGACCGTCGGCCGGTAGGTCTTGTGCTGGTTGCTGGTGGGCCGGCTGTAGGCGCCCCTGGCGAACTGGATGTCCTTGGGGATATCGATGACGACGGGGCCGGGCCGGCCGTTCGAGGCGACGTAAAACGCCTCGTGCAGGATGCGCGGCAAATCCTCGATGCGCTTCACGAGATAGTTGTGCTTGGTGCAGGAGCGGGTGATGCCGACCGTGTCGCACTCCTGGAAGGCGTCCGAGCCGATGAGGTGCGTCGGCACCTGGCCGGTGATGCAGACCAGCGGGATCGAATCCATCAGCGCGTCGGTGAGGCCGGTCACCGCGTTGGTGGCGCCGGGGCCGGAGGTGACGAGCACGACGCCGACCTTGCCGCAGGAGCGGGCATAGCCCTCGGCCGAATGCACGGCACCCTGCTCATGGCGCACCAGGATGTGCTGGAGCTTGTCCTGCTGGAACAGCGCGTCGTAGATCGGCAGGACGGCGCCGCCCGGATAGCCGAAGATGAAGTCGACGTTCTGGTCCTGAAGCGCGCGGACCACCATCTCCGCGCCGGTCATCATCTCGCTCATGGCGTGTCTCCTAGCGGCTTGTTTCGGTCATTTCGTGAGGTGAAGCTTGGCAATCGGGCAATAAAAAAGGTCCCGTTGGGGACCTGTGCATGCGCGCCGGCGAGGAGGGAAGCAGTCCTTAGACTGCCCTCTTCCGGCGCGGCGCTACGATGATGAGCGTGTTCATGACGTGCTGGTTACCGGAACGGACGGAACGCGTCAAGACGAAGCGGAAGGGTGCGTGCAGCGTTTTGCCGTCTGGTCTTGATGGAAGGATTGATCCCCTTCCAGCGCCTCGCGGCCCGCCGGGGATAAGATCGTGGTGGCGGCAAGTGACGCGCGAAACGGTTCCGGTGTCATTCCCGGCCGGAGCGAAGCGGAGGGGAAGGGAATCCACCGCATCAGAGCCCGCCTGCTCCTTCCAACCCGCCCGAACGCTTAAGACGCCGCCCGGCTGCCCCGAACAGCCAGCGCCAGTGCATCCTGCCGGTCCTCCTCGGTCGCCAGCCAGCGCCAGCCTTCCATCTGGTGGCGGAACCAGGTGAACTGGCGCTTCACATAGGCGCGCGTGTCGGCCTGTGCCCGCGCAATGGCATCGGCGAGCGCCATCTCCCCGCGCAGGTGGGCCATCAGGGCCGGGGCTCCATGGGCGCGCATCAGCGGCAGCATCGGATCGAGCCGGCGCGCCGCCAGCGCCGCGACCTCGTCCAGCGCTCCAGCCGCGATCATGGCCGTGAAGCGCGCGTCGATGCGGGCGTGCAGCGCCTTGCGCTCCGGGGCGAGGAATAGCCTCAGGCAGCGCGCTTCGGCCAGGGGGCCGGGCCGCCGCGAGGCCTGGAAGCTGGCCAGCGGCCGGCCCGTGGCCTCCAGGACCTCGAGCGCGCGCATCACCCGCATCCGGTCCGAGGGCCTAAGGGCCGCCGCGCCTGAGGCATCGAGCGCCGCAAGCCGCTGATGCAGCGCCTCCGTAGGGTGATCCTGGCAGCTTCGGCGGACCCGCTCGCGCACCGCCTCGGGCACGGCGGGAATGTCCGATAGCCCCTCGGTCAGCGCCTTGAAGTAAAGCCCGGTGCCGCCGACCAGGATCGGCAGGCGTCCCGCGGCGCGCAGCGCGGCGAGCTCGGCCGTTGCCTGCTCGACATAACGGCCGACCGAGAAGTTCACCGCGCCGTCGATCACCCCGTAGAGCCTGTGCTCGGCCTCGGCCTCGTCCTCCGGGCTGGGCCTTGCCGTTAGGACCCTGAGGTCGCGATAGAGCTGCATGGAGTCGGCGTTGAGGATGATTCCGCCGGTCCTGCGCGCGATCTCGATCGCCCAGGCCGACTTGCCGCTCGCGGTCGGACCTGCGATGAGCACCGCGTCCCAGCCCCGTTCCGCTTCCAGACCCTCCCTGCCATGGCTCATGTCGCGACGCTCGTCTCCAATCCCGCCGCGCCGGCGCTGACGCCGGCCCTGCTGGCGCGCGCCGCCGAGGCGCTGCCGCATCCGGGGTCCGCCCTGTGGCTCAGTGCTGGTATCGCAGCCGACATTCCCTTCACAAGGCCGGACGCCCCGGCCGGGGCCATCGCCGAAAGGCTCCGCGCCGCGCTGGAGGGCGAGCCCATCGACGTGTTCGTGCAGCCCGCCGCGCATCGCCGCAAGCGGCTTTTCCTCGCCGACATGGATTCAACCATGATCGGCCAGGAATGCATCGACGAGCTGGCCGATTTCGTAGGCCTGAAAGCTGAGGTCTCCGGCATCACCGAGCGCGCGATGCGCGGCGAGCTCGCCTTCGAGCCGGCGCTGCGCGAGCGCGTCGCGCTGCTCAAGGGGCTGCCGGTCGGCGTGGTCGACGAGATCGTGGCCCGGCGGTTGACGCTGACGCCCGGCGGGCGCGCGCTCGTGCGGACCATGCGGGGGAATGGGGCTTACACGGCGCTGGTCTCGGGCGGCTTCACGGTGTTCACCAGCCGCATCGGGGCGCTGATCGGCTTCCATGAAGACCGCTCGAACATCCTCGAAGTGACCGATGGCCAGCTCGAAGGCCGCGTGCGCGAGCCGATTCTTGGCAAGGAGGCGAAGCTCGCGGCGCTTGTCGAGCTGCGCGCGCGCCACGGCCTTGCGCGGGAGGAGACGATGGCGGTGGGAGATGGCGCCAACGATCTCGCCATGCTGGGCGAGGCGGGGCTGGGGATCGCCTTCCGCGCCAAGCCGGCGGTCGCGGCCGCGGCCCATGCCCGCGTCGACCATGCCGACCTGACGGCGCTCCTGTTCGCTCAAGGCTACCGGGCGGAGGAGTTCGCCGGCGCCTGAGCCGTCATGCCGGTTTCGCTTCCCGGCGGCTGGCTCATGGGCATGAAAAAGCCGGCCGACGCTGGGCGCCAGCCGGCTCGATTCCATCCAGTGCCGACGATCAGTTGATCGTCACCGCCACGAAGCGCACCTCGCCTTGGGCGTTCTGCACCTGCAACAGGGCGGCGCGGCGGCCGTCCTTCTTGAGCTGGTCGACGCGGCGCGCCACGTCGGCGGGAGTCGCGACCGGCTCCTGCCCGACCTCGAGGATGATGTCGCCAGGCGCCAGGCGCTTGTCGGCGGCGTTCGAGTTGGCGTCGACACGCGCTACGACCACGCCCCGGACATTGTCCTTGAGGCTGAAGCGGCGGCGGATCTGGTCTGTGATGCCGGTCAGCTCCATGCCGAGGACGGTGGTGGTGGCGGGCGCGGCGTTGGGCTGGCTGGGCTGGGTGCCGAGCGCTGCCTGCTGCTGGCGCTCGCCATCCTCGAGGCGGCCGAGCGTGACCTTGCGGGTCTCTTCCTTGCCCTTGCGGACGATGCGGACATCGACCTCCTTGCCGACCGGCGTCGCGGCAACGATCCGGGGCAGGTCGGTGGATTCGCGGACATCCTTGCCGTCGAACTGGGTGATGACGTCGCCCGTCTCGAGGCCGGCGGGGCGGGCGGGGCCCTTGTCGTCGATGCCGGCGATCAGCGCGCCGCGGGCGCGGCCGAGGCCGAGTGCCTCGGCTGTTGCGTCGTCGACATTCTGGATGCGGACGCCGAGCCAGCCGCGGCGGGTCTCGCCGAACTGACGAAGCTGCTCGATGACCGGAACGGCGAGGGCGGAGGGCACCGAGAAACCGATGCCGACCGAGCCGCCCGAGGGCGACAGGATGGCGGTGTTGATGCCAATGACCTCGCCGGCCATGTTGAAGAGCGGGCCGCCCGAGTTGCCCCGGTTGATGGCAGCGTCCGTCTGCAGGTAGCTGTCATAGGGACCGCTCTCGATGCGGCGGTTCTTGGCCGAGACGATGCCGATCGAGACCGAGCCGCCGAGGCCGAACGGGTTGCCGATGGCCATCACCCAATCGCCGATGCGGGCCTTCTCGCTGTCGCC
>JAIXZF010000103.1 GCA_027489835.1 Hyphomicrobiales bacterium | reverse complement strand
TCCTGGCTCGAACTGCAATGGGTGCTGTTCGGCGCCGTGTTCCTGCTCTGCGCGCCGTGGACGGTGATCGCGCAGGAACACATCCGCATCGACATCGTGAACAACCTGTTTCCCCGCAAAGTCAAGCAGTGGATCGACCTCATCGGCCACGTGCTGTTCCTGATGCCGTTCGCGCTGATCATGATCCTGCATGGCTGGCCGTTCTTCACGCGGTCCTTCGCCATCAACGAACAATCGCTCAATGCCGGCGGCCTGCCGCAATGGCCGGCCAAGTTCCTCGTCGTGTTCGGCTTCTTCATGCTGGCGGTGCAGGGCATCTCCGAGATCATCAAGCGCATCGCCATCATGCGCGGCCTGATCGAGGACAACACCCACACGGCCCATGACGGCGGCCACGGAGCGGCGGCCGAAGCCGAAGCGAGGCGCCTGCTCGAGCAGGCGCAGGCGGACGGCATCGCGCCCATCGCGGCGACGATGCCGCTCCACGGCATCGACCCGTCCCGCAAGTGAACCCCGCCGCAACGACTACCGGAAACCGCACGATGACATCGTCGATCCTCACCCGCGCGGCGGGACTCGCGCTCTGCGCGGCCGCCATGCTGCTCACCTTCCATCTCGGCGACGCCTTCGCCGCCACCGCCGAGGGCGGCCTCGGCGGCTTCGTCAAGGAGAACATGGCGCCGATCATGTTCGCCGCGCTCGTGGTGTTCCTGCTGCTCGGCTACCCCGTCGCCTTCGCGCTGGCCGCCAACGGCCTGTTCTTCGCCATCATCGGCATTGAGCTTGGCCTGTTCGTGCCGAACTTCCTGCAGGCGCTGCCGGAACGCATCTACGGCACGATGAACAACGACGTGCTGCTGGCCATCCCCTTCTTCACCTTCATGGGGCTGGTGCTCGAGCGATCCGGCATGGCCGAGGATTTGCTCGACACGATCGGCCAGCTCTTCGGCACGATCCGCGGCGGCCTTGCCTACGCGGTCATCTTCGTCGGAGCGCTGCTGGCCGCCACCACCGGCGTCGTCGCGGCTTCGGTGATCTCGATGGGCCTCATCTCGCTGCCCATCATGCTGCGCTACGGCTATGACCGGCGCGTCGCCTCGGGCGTCATCGCCGCCTCAGGCACGCTTGCGCAGATCATTCCGCCCTCGCTCGTGCTGATCGTCATGGCCGACCAGCTCGGTCGCTCGGTGGGCGACATGTACGAGGGCGCCTTCATCCCCGGCCTCGTCCTGTCGGCCATGTATGCGGGCTACATCTTCCTCGTCACGCTGGTGAAGCCCTCCTACGTGCCCGGCCTGCCGGTCGCGGACATCGGCTTCAAGGAGCCGGACGGCTCGCGCGGCGTCTGGCAGCTCGGCGTGCTCGTGCTGTTCTCGGGCGTGGTCGGCTACTACGTGATGAGCCAGACGACCATCAAGAACGGCGCCGACTTCGTCATCCTGACCATGTCGGTGGGCGTCGTCGTGTCCTTCCTCTGCGCGGTGTTCAACCGCCTGTTCGGGGCGCAGCGTGTCGTCCTCACGGCCATCGTCACGGTGGCGCTCGGGTTCGGCTGGTACCTGCTCAAGGGCAGCGGCCGCGAGAACTGGGCGCTGCTTTCGGAGGCGCTGGCCGCTGGCGCGCTCTATGCCACCTTCGTCGGCGTCGTCGAGCGCACCACGGGCTTCAGGCTGATGTCCCGCATCGCCACGCAGGTCACCTTCGTCATGGTGCCGCCGCTCGCGCTGATCTTCCTTGTTCTCGGCACCATCTTCATCGGCGTCGCGACGCCGACCGAAGGCGGAGCCATGGGTGCGGCGGGCGCCATCCTGCTCGCCGGCCTCAAGCGCTACATGTCGAACGAGCCCAACCGGCTCAACTTCAACATCATCAGGTCCGCCACCGAGTCGACCGCCAAGCTCTCGGCCTTCGTGCTGTTCATCCTGCTCGGCGCGCGCGTGTTCTCGCTGACCTTCTACGGCGTGAATGGGCATCTGTGGGTCGAGCACCTGCTGGTCTCCCTGCCAGGCGGCCAGGTCGGCTTCCTGATCGTCGTGAACGTGCTGGTGTTCCTGCTGGCCTTCTTCCTCGACTTCTTCGAGCTGGCCTTCATCGTCGTGCCGCTGCTCGGCCCGCCGGCCGAGAAGCTTGGCATCGACCTGATCTGGTTCGGCGTCATCCTGGGCGTCAACATGCAGACCTCGTTCATGCATCCGCCTTTCGGCTTCGCGCTGTTCTACCTGCGCTCGGTGGCGCCGCGCTTCGCCTACACGGACAAGATCACGGGCAAGAGCATGGAGCCGATCACCACGGGCCAGATCTACTGGGGGGCGGTGCCCTTCGTGGTCATCCAGTGCATCATGGTCGGGCTGGTCATCACCTTCCCGCAAATGGTGATGCACTACAAGAAATCGGCCGTGCAGTTGAACCAGCAGCAGATCGACCAGCAGTTCAACAACATCGGCATCCCGAGCCTCGATCAGCCGGGCGGAGGCCTGGGCGGCATACCACCGCTGGACCTCAGCCAGCCGCCCAAGATCCAGTAGGCTCCCAGCCTCAAGATGACGAAAGCCCGGCCTCACGGCCGGGCTTTTTCGTGGGCGGTGCGCGGTGGCCGAGGCGTCAGCGCTGCGTGAACGTGCCCGGCGAGCCGGTCTGGCCCTTGAGCGACATCACCGCCCGGAATGTGCCGAGACCCGTCTCGGTGCGGCTGTCCACCGTCATCCGGGCCTGCGCATTCAAGCCGCCATCGAGGCGGGAGCGGCGGTCGCGCATCACGGCTTCGCCGCGGATCTGTCCGCCGACCCTGACGCAGGTGGCGCCGCCCGGCGCCCGCACGAAGCCCGGGCCGTATTCGGGACACGGCAGCATCAACTCGGCCGGGGAAGGCCTCGGCGTGCGGCGCGGCGTTTCCGCCGACGCCGGCATGGCCGCCGCCATCAGTCCGAAGCTTGCCGCGATGGCGCAGATTGAGACGCGAGCGATCATGCCGCCAGCCTAGCGCCACACAGCCTTCGCGCAAACGAAAAACCCCGGCGCGAGGCCGGGGCTGAAGGCGGATTGAAGCCGGTTCTATCGCCGACGATCCTGGGGGCGCTTTCGCGCCGAACTGGCATGGCTTGCCCAACCCTCGGGGCCGGGCGTTCGCAACCTTCAAAAGCTCCACCGGAGCTTCTGATCGGCGCTCACGCGCCGACCGGTTGCTCACCCACGCGCGCGGGCGCGGATCATGAAGGTGTCCATGTTGTACTCGGCGATCTGCCACCACAGGAACTGGTCGTTCCGGAAGGGGACCATCGCGTCATAGATCTTCTTGAACTCGGGGT
This sequence comes from Hyphomicrobiales bacterium, assembly GCA_027489835.1. Classification (GTDB taxonomy): domain Bacteria; phylum Pseudomonadota; class Alphaproteobacteria; order Rhizobiales; family Beijerinckiaceae; genus Allobosea. Next base: position 4,132 of record JAIXZF010000103.1, on the reverse strand, counting down.
TCTTGGCGGCCGTCTCGGCATAGACCTCGTTGGCGGCCTTGAGGCACGCTTCCATGATCTCGTTCGAGAACGGGCGGAGCTGGGCGCCGGCGCCGACGAGGCGCTTGAGGGCGGCCGGGTTGCGCGCGTCGTACTTGGCCTGCATGTCGACGTTCGCCAGAGCGGCGGCCGAGGTCAGGATCGACTTGTAGTTGGCGGGCAGCGAGTCCCACTTGGCCTGGTTGATGAAGAAGTGCAGTGCGGCGCCGCCTTCCCACCAGCCGGGGTAATAGTAGAACGGCGCGACCTTGTTGAAGCCGAGCTTCTCGTCATCGTACGGGCCGACCCACTCGGCGGCGTCGATGGTGCCCTTCTCCAGCGCCGGGTAGATGTCGCCGCCGGCAACCTGCTGCGGCACGACGCCGAGCTTCTGCAGCACCTGGCCGGCGAAGCCGCCGATGCGCATCTTCACGCCCTGAAGGTCGGCGACGGTCTTGATCTCCTTGCGGAACCAGCCACCCATCTGGCAGCCCGTGTTGCCGCCCGGCAGGGAGAAGATGTTGTACTTCTTGTAGAAGTCGTTGAGCAGCTGCTGCCCGCCGCCATGATAGAACCAGGCGTTCTGCTGACGCGAGTTGAGGCCGAACGGAACGGCCGTGCCGAAGGCGAAGGTCGGGTCCTTGCCGACGTAATAGTACGAGGCGGTGTGGCACATCTCGACGGTGCCGTTGGTCACCGCGTCAGCGGCCTGCAGGCCCGGGACGATTTCGCCGGCGGCGAAGACCTGGATCTGGAAGCGTCCATCGGTGGCTTCCGAAACGGCCTTGGCCATCGTGTCGGAGGCGCCGAAGATGGTGTCGAGCGATTTGGGGAAGCTGGACGTGACGCGCCACTTCACCTCGGGCATGGACTGGGCGATGGCCGGGCTGGCGATGGCGCCCGCAGCCGCGCCGACGGCGGCGGTCTTCAGAAATTGACGACGCTTCATGGAATCAAGTCTCCTCTCTTGGTCAGTTCCGACCCTCGGGTCCGTCCCTTCTCGCGCGCAAAAAACACACGGTGGACTTGCGGAATGGTCATAGCCAAGGTTCGGCGTCCCTCGCAAGGGATTAGTTGGCGAAACGCCACAGTTTTGCCGAAAATCACGCGGGCGCGCCGGACTGCAAAGCGCCGGTCCAGCCCATGAAAAAGGGCCGGTTTCCCGGCCCTTCTCTCGGTCTGGCTGACGGCCCGCATCGAAGCTTCGGAGAGTTCCCGTGATCGGCGCCTGCGCGCCGACCCATCGCTCCTGTCCGGCCCGGCCTCGCTGTGAGGCCGGGCGTCCGCACCTCATCCGCGCGCCCGGGCGCGGATCATGAAGGTGTCGAACGTGTATTCCGCGACCTGCCACCACAGGTAGCTGTCGCCGCGGATGGCGCGCATGGCGTCGATGGCGGCCTTGAAGTCAGGGTTGCGGCCCGACAACTCGTTGTAGAGTTCCGTCGAAGCCCTGAAGGACGCCTCCATCACGTCCGCCGGGAAAGGACGCAGCTGCGCGCCTGCACCGACGAGCCGCTTGAGGGCCGGCACGTTCACGATGTCATACTTGGCCTGCATGATCGTGTTGGCCTGGTGGCAGGCCGCGGTCAGGATGTTCTTGTAGGCTTTCGGCAGCTCGTTCCACTTGCCGAGGTTGAACATGGCGTGGACCGCCGGACCGCCCTCCCAGAAGCCGGGATAGTAGTAGAACGGCGCCACCTTGTTGAAGCCGAGCTTCTCGTCGTCATAAGGGCCGACCCATTCGGCGCCGTCGATGGTGCCCTTCTCCAGCGCGGGATAGATGTCGCCGCCCGCGATCTGCTGCGGCACCACGCCGATTTTCTGCAGAACCTGGCCGGCGATGCCGCCGATGCGCATCTTGAGGCCGCTCATGTCGGCGACGTTCTTGATTTCCTTGCGGAACCACCCGCCCATCTGGGCGCCGGTGTTGCCGGCCGGCAGAGCGTAAACGTTGAACTTCTGGTAGAATTTCTCGAACAACTCGTTACCGCCGCCCTGCCAGAGCCAGGCATTCTGCATCCGGGCATTGAGGCCGAACGGCACCGAGGATGGGACCGCGAAGGTCGGGTCCTTGCCGACATAGTAATACGACACGGTGTGGCAGGCCTCGACCGTGCCGTTCGACACCGCGTCAAGCGCCTGCAGGCCGGGCACGATTTCGCCAGCGGCGAAGACCTGGATCTGGAAGCGGTTGTCGGTCATCTCGGCGACCGCCTTCGAGAGGGTCTCCGCGCCGCCATAGATCGTGTCGAGCGACTTCGGGAAGCTCGAGGTCAGGCGCCATTTCACCTCGGGCATCGACTGGGCAATGGCCGGGCTCGCGATGGCGCCGACGGCGGCGCCGGCCGCGGCTGTCTTGATGAAACGGCGTCTTTCCATGGAAGTCTCCTTGTGGCCGCCCTGGCGGCGCATGTTCGAGCAGGCTTTTGCGGCTTGCGCCGGGTTGGGCAGGCGGCAACATTGCCGAGGCATAGGCACGGCGCAATTGCGCCAGACGCATGGCGGAGGCCACCAACCTGCGGCACGATGCATGGAACAAAGGAGCGGCCCATGATTCAGGACAAACTCGCGCGGCTTCGGGCCAAATACGGCGAGGCTCAGGGCGCAGATATCTTCGACCCGGCGTTCGCGCGGGTGGCGGCCGGCCAGTTCAGCGGCGCCAAGCGCAAATGGCCGTTTGCGGACGTCGCCACCTTCTGCGGCGCGCCTTATCGGCCCGACGCGCCCGCGCAGCCAGGTTACGGCGGGCTCGACATCGCGATCTGCGGGGTGCCTATGGATCTCGGCGTCACCAACCGCGCAGGGGCCCGGCTCGGGCCGCGGGCGGTGCGGTCCATCGAGCGCATCGGGCCGATGGACCATGTCACCGGCGTCGCCCCATTCCTCGATCTCGCCATCGCGGACATTGGCGATGTGCCATTCCGCTCGCGCTACTCGCTCGAGCAGTGCCATGAGGACATCGAAGCGCATTTCGCGGCGATGAAGGCCGCCGGCGTGGCGACGCTTGCGGTCGGCGGGGATCACTCGATCTCGCTGCCCATCCTGAAGGCCATCGGCAAGGACCGCCCGGTCGGCATGGTCCACATCGACGCCCATGCCGACACGTCGGGACCCTATGAAGGCACCAAGTTCCACCATGGCGGACCGTTCCGGCAGGCGGTGCTGGAAGGCGTGCTCGATCCCGACCGCACGATCCAGATCGGCATCCGCGGTGGCGCCGAGTATCTGTGGGAGTTCTCCACCGACAGCGGCATGACGATGATTCATGCCGACGAGGTCGACCGGATGGGCATCGACGCGGTCATCGCCAGGGCGCGCGCGGTCATCGGCGATGGGCCTACCTACATTTCGTTCGACGTCGACAGCCTCGATCCGGCCTTCGCGCCCGGCACGGGCACGCCTGAGGTTGGCGGGCTCATGCCACGAGAGGCGCTTGCGATCCTCAGGGGTCTGCGCGGCGCGGACATTGTCGGCGGCGACGTGGTCGAGGTGGCGCCGCAATATGACGGCACCAGCAACACCGCCCATTGCGGCGCACAGATGCTCTTCACCATCTTGTGCCTCGTGGCGGAAGCGCGGCTGAGGAAGCGTTGAGGTCGAGTCCAACCCCGCCCCCACCACGAGGCGGGGAAGGTGAGCGGGCGTCTTCGCGCCATGCTCAAAATTCAGCCATCGGCCCATCCGCCCTCCCCTTGCGCGTCGCCGGGCCAGGCGCGATGATTTCGGCGGGGGACTTCAGACATATCCATGCTCGACCGGCCCGATCGCCAGGACGACGCCCAGGCCCCGCCTGAGCAGAGCCGCGTTTTGCCCGCCTATGTGCGGGCAAGCGGCGGCGTGCGCCTCCGCTTCTCACGCTCAGGCGGTCGGACGGTGCGCAGCGAGGCCGCCGAGAGCGGCGGCTACAGGGCGCGTTTTCCCTCCACCGACGACGGGTCCTGCGAGGCGGTGCTGATCAACACCGGCGGCGGCATGACGGGCGGCGACCGCTTCGGCACCCGCATCGCGCTCGATGCCGGCGCGCGCGCCACCGTGACGACGCAGGCCGCCGAGAAGATCTACCGCAGCCAGGGGCCGGCGACCGAGGTCTCGACCACGCTTTCCCTTGCGGAGG
>JAIXZF010000251.1 GCA_027489835.1 Hyphomicrobiales bacterium | reverse complement strand
CGGCTCCACCAGCGGGTTTCGCTGGCGATGGCGTCGCGGCTGAAGGCGCTCGGCCTCTCCGTTCCGCAATTCGACCTTTTGTCGACGCTGAGCGAGCGGGAGGGAATCACGCAGAGCGAGCTGGCGGAACGGCTCTACGTGACCAAGGGCAACGTGTCGGGCCTGGTCGACCGGCTGGTCGAGGCCGGGCTCGTCGAGCGGCGCGCCATCGCCAATGACCGGCGTTCCTACGCGCTTCATCTGACCGCTCTCGGCCGAGACCTGGCCTGCAAGGGGCTCGACTCGCAGCGGGCCTATGTCCGCGCCACGCTTGGCCGCCTGACGCGGCACGACATCGCCGAAATGGAGCGACTCGTGATCGCTTGGCGGGAACTGGCGCGCGGAGTCGGCCTCGCTTGAGTACGGCGCTGCTCAACCTTTGCGCGCAGGCTGCATAAGCCGGAGGCAAAGTCGCCAAAATCCGGGCATGAGCGTCGCGTTTTTGTGGCGTTAGTGCAACACCAAGTAAAATCAGTGGTTTGCAGAGGAGTTTGAGCCGGGTCGGTGGTGCATGCGCCGCTTCATGACGGTATCTTGCTTCCATGATCTTGCTGGGATGATCCTGGAGGCTAACCCAATGAACTTCAAAACCACGCTCATCGCAGGCGCCGTCGCTGCCACCTTCGGCACCGCTGCCCTCGCCGCCGACCTGCCGTCCCGCAAGGGCGCTCCGGTGGCACCGCCCGTTTCGGCTGCCTGTCTCGAGACCAACGCCCTGCCGATCGACGTGTTCGGCTTCACCGTCGGCTCGGACGTGATGGACAACGGCGTCTGGGGCGCGACCGTCACCGCCAACGGCAATTTCACGGGCCGCGCCACGCGCATCACCGGTGTCACCGGCGTCGCCCAGCTGTCGGGCGGCCTGTTCCCCTGCTTCGAGATCGGACCCTACGCGATCCTGGGCGGGGCTGAGGCCAAGGACCGCTTCGGCTTCTCCGGCCGGTCAACCACCTACGGCGGCGGCGTCGAGTTCAAGTACAAGTTCCTCGGCCGCGACGTGCACGGCGTCGGCGCCACGCTCGACCTCGACGTGAGCGGCGTCGGCTCGCGCTTCACCGGCCTGCTTGGCGCGGGCAATGACAGCGCCTTCAACATCGCGGCCCGCCTCTTCCTCGACCGCGAGCTGGTCAAGGACCGCCTCTACGGCGCGATCAACCTCGAGCACATCTCGACGCTGTCGAACGCGGCCGGCGCCCTGGTCGACGCTTCGCAGTTCAACGTCCGCGCCGCGCTCTCGGCCAAGGTCGCGCCGAACTTCTTCATCGGCGCGGAAGCCTGGTATTCCCGCACCTATCTGGGCTCCGGCTACAGCACCTATCTCGGCGACGGCTTCTTCGTCGGACCGAACTTCCTGTGGGCGATCAACGACAAGTGGACGCTCAACGCCGCCTATCAGGTCCAGGTCGCCGGCAAGGCGCGCCTGCTGCCGGGCAACCTCAACCTGAACCAGTACAACCAGCATTACGCGCGCATCAAGCTCGGCTACACCTTCTGAGCTGACGCGCCGTCGTTGGGAAAAGGCCGGGCTTGCCCGGCCTTTTTCATGTCCGGCCCGCGCGAGGCGCAGATGCGCCATGGCGGCTTTAGCCATGGCGCGACGCATGGCATCACGCTACGACAGCGCTTCACGCCTCGGGTTCGAGATGCCGACAAATCCGCTGAAAAACGTGTTGCCGGCGCTGCTTGCGCTGCTGCTCGCCGCGCCTGCGGTGGCGCAGACGCCGCCAGCCGCGACGCCGACGCCCGGCCTCGGCGCACCGAGCCTGCCCTCCGGCGCCTTCGAGGCGCCTGCCGCTCCCACGCCCGCGCCGGCGGCCGCGCCTGCCGCCGCTGCCGCCCCGACGCCCGCGAAGCGCAGGCCCCGCGCCATGGCGCGGCCGGCGGCGCCGCGCGAGACCACGATCAACGCCGACGATCCGCGGCCAACCCTGACGGCCGACACCCTGCCGGGTACGGCGCTGGCCTCCGAGCGCTATCTCGAGATCGTCAAGGCCGGAGGCTGGCCAACCCTGCCCAAGGGCCCCAGCCTCGGCGAGGGGACGCGTGGCCCCGTCGTCGCGCTGCTGAAGCGCAGGCTGTCCATCACGGGCGATCTTCAGGGCGCGGATGCGGGAAACCTGTTCGACGGCGCCGTGACCGCGGCCGTGAAGCGCTTCCAGTTCCGCCACGGGCTCAGGCAGACCGGAATCGTGGCGGGGCGCACGCTCGACGAGATGAACGTTCCGGCGCAGGCGCGCTTCCGGCAGCTAGCCTCCTCGGCGCAGCGCATCGCGGGCAGCACTTTCGCCTTCGGGCCGCGCTATGTCGTGGTCAACATCCCGTCGGCCCATGTCGAGGCCATCGAGAACGGCGTGGTGAAGCGCCGCTACGTGGCGATCGTCGGGCGGCCGGACCGGGCCTCGCCCACCGTCGAGACACGCATCACCACGGTGAACCTCAACCCGAACTGGACGCTGCCGCCCACGATCATCAAGGAAGACATCATCCCCGGCATGCGCAAGGGCCGCAACGTGCTGGCGCAGAAGGGCGTGAAGGTGTTCTCCGGCGGGCAGGAAATCCCCGCCAGCAGCATCGACTGGTCGAGCGCGCGGGCGCTGAACTACACCTACCGGCAGGAGCCGGGGCCACGGAACGCGCTCGGCCTCGTGCGCATCGACATGCCGAACCGCGACGCGGTGTTCATGCACGACACGCCCTCGCGCAACCTGTTCGGCGGCGACCAGCGCTTCAACTCCTCGGGCTGCGTGCGCGTGCAGGATGTGCGCGACCTCGCCGCCTGGCTGCTCGAAGGCGCTCCCGGCGGCTGGGACCGCGCCGCGATCGACGCCGGCATCGCCACCAAGGAGCGCAAGGACATCCGCCTGCCGCGCGCCGTGCCCGTGGCCTGGGTCTACATGACGGGCTACGCCACGCCCGACGGCGTCGTGCATTTCCGGCCCGACGTCTACGGCATCGACAAGGTCGGCGGCGGCGCGCTGAGGGACCTCGGCGCCGAAAGCTGAGCGGGGCGCTATGCCGGCGCGCTATCGCGCTATAGCGGCGGCGCATCCGGTTTCGATTGACGCATGGAGGGGAGCCATGCGCTGCTGCGCTCACATACACAGCGCGGAGGCCGACATGCGGCGCCTGACCCGACGTGACGCTCTCATCCTCGCCGGTAGCTCGCTGGCGGCGTCCACCGCCCGGGCGCAGGCCTTGCCGCTCCAGTTCTACAGCGCCGGCCAGGGCAGCGCCTTCCTGCCCTACGCAGAGGCGATGGCGCGCTTCCTGTCCAGCACGGACGCACCCGCGCTCGCGGTGAAGACATCCTCCGGCTCGCTCGAAAACCTCCGCGCCGTTGACGCCTCTCCGCAGGCGATCGGCACGGTGTTCCTCGG
>JAIXZF010000019.1 GCA_027489835.1 Hyphomicrobiales bacterium | reverse complement strand
GCCGCCGCGCCCGGCGAGGCCGCCTCGGTGCACATCACGGTCGGGCCGGCCGATCCCGCCACCGATCCGCGCGCGCAGTTCGCGACGCTGGCGCGCTTCCTCACACCCGGCGCCTGGTCGAATCCCGGCGGGCTGGTGGCGCGCAACTTCAAGAAGGGCTCGCCCTTCGAGGCGGACGAACTCTTCATGTCGCTGCCGGACGGGGCCGATTTCTTCGCGCGCTGCGCGACGGACGTGCAGGGCCAGATCGACGAAGGCTGCCGTGCGGTGATCAAGCACGGCCCCTTCGACATCGCGCTGCGCTTCCCGCGCGAGGCGCTGACCGAATGGCAGGCGCTGTCGACGGGGGTGCGCAGGCTGGTCGACGGCTTCCGCCGACCGGGCTGAGCGAAGGCCTCAGTCCTCGAGATCGACGTCGAGGATCGCCATGGTGAAGTTGAAGGAGCGGTCGCCGTCCTCGTCGTCGACATGCAGGATGCCGATATACTCCTCGCCGATATAGACCTCGGCGCTGTCGTTCTTCTTCGGGCGGGCCTTCACGGCGATGGCGTGGTTGGAGAAAGTCCGGCGCAGGAAGCGCTCGAGCTTGGCGATTTCGGTCTTGTCCACGAGGCGATGATCCTGAAATGGGGTTCGGCGCGAGCGATGCCATGCGCGCGCTCCAAGGGCAAGCTTCGTTCGCCCTTCGCGGGCCGATGCCGCCAGCGTCACGCCGGCGGCAGGTCCATCGCCGCAAGAAGCTGATCCATCGCCCGCGCGGGTTCGGCGCAGCCCGCCTGCCCGACGACACGGGCGGGCACGCCTGCCACTGTGGTGTTGCGCGGCACCGGCGCGAGCACGACCGAACCGGCCGCGATGCGGGCGCAATCGCCCACTTCGATGTTGCCGAGGATCTTCGCGCCAGCGCCGATGAGAACGCCCGAGCCGATCTTGGGGTGACGATCGCCGCCATCCTTGCCGGTGCCGCCCAGCGTCACGTCATGCAGCATCGAGACGTTGTCGCCGATCGAGGCGGTCTGGCCCACGACGAGGCCAGTGGCGTGATCGAGGAAGATGCCTTGGCCGATGCGCGCTGCGGGGTGGATGTCGGTCTGGAAGACCTCCGAGGCGCGGGCCTGCAGATAAAGGGCGAGGTCGACGCGGCCACGGTTCCAGAGCCAATGCGCCAGACGGTGGGTCTGCAGCGCGTGGAAGCCCTTGAAATACAGCACCGGCTCGATGAAGCGCCGGCAGGCGGGGTCGCGATCCACCACGGCGGCGAGGTCGGCGCGAAAGGCGCCGGCCATCGAGGGCTCGGCCTCCACAGCCTCGGCGAAGGCCTGCGCCACGAGGTCAGCCGTCACCACGGGATGCCCCAGCCTCGCCGCAACGCGGTGGATGATGGCCTGCTCGAGCCCCGATTGGTTGAGGATGGTGGAGAGCACGAACCCGGCGAGCGCCGGCTCCTCGGCCACGATGCGCTCCGCCTCCTGCCTCACCCGCGTCCACGCGGCGTCGCGAAGGTCGCGGCCCTGATCGGGACGGACGGCGCGCATGGATTGGCTGGCGCTCATCGAGGCCTCCTTGGTTCGGCTCGGCCTTTCGGCAATGCACGCCCTGAACTTGTGTGCGGGGCAGGCCTTCGTCAATCCGCTCAGCCGCCCAGAAGCGGAAACGTGACGGCCAAGGCATAGCCGAAGGTGACGCCATTGACCAAGCCGCCCACCGCCGGGTGCCCGGTGCGCCTGTAGAGCCAGTGGCTGACAAGGCCGAAGACGAGCAGGAACGGGACGATCACCGGCACGATGATGGCGAGAAAGAAGAGCCGCTTGAAATCCAGCGCGATGGCCAGCGCCAGCGAGGCGAGGAACAGCGCCTGCGTGGCGGGATAGGCGAGGCGGCCCGCGCCTTCGCCCCTTGCGGCCCATTCCGTTGCCAGGAAATAGCAGAGCGCCCCGGCGACCAGCACCGCCAGCAGGAGGAAGCGGCCAGGGCTGGGGACGAAGGAGGTGACGTAGGTGTCGATGGCGACGGCGATCGGCGCGAAGGCGATGGCGAGGCCGAGAGCTCCGGCCAGCAGCCAGCGGAAAGCTGGCGTGCGAGGGATCCGCGGCATGTCACGCCGGACCCAGAGCAGCAGGCCGAAGGTGAGGGCACCGTAGAGCGCGAAGTGGAAGGCGAGGTAATCGGCCACCAGCACCGGCAGCACATGGGTGGGCATGACCCGCAGGATCAGCGGTGTCGCCGCAGGCGGGATCAGCAGCACCGGCCAGAGCTGCCGCCAGGCCAGGGCGGCGCCCGAGGGCGGCGTCGCCAGCGTGGGGAGCACGAGCGCTGCGAGGGGCCGCACCATCAGGATCAGCCCCGCCAACAGAAGCAGGATCCACAGGCCGCTGGCGTCATGCGGGCGCCCGGCCACGCCGCGCCCGAAACTGGCGTCGAGCCAGGCCCGCGCCTCGTCGAGGGCAGCGGCGCTGTAGAGCACGCTGACATGTTCCACGCCCTCGGCCACCGCGAGGCGCCGGGCGGTGCCCGCTGTGGGATCGCCATAGGTCACGCCCTCGCG
>JAIXZF010000452.1 GCA_027489835.1 Hyphomicrobiales bacterium | reverse complement strand
GGCTGGAACCTGAGCCCCGAGCGGGTCTTGGGCGTCACGTCGTCGCCCGTATAGGTCAGGATGCCGAAGCGGCTATCGCCGCGCGAAATGACCGGCGTCGGCAAGCGAAGCGAAGATATCCCGTTGAAGGTGCTGGGCTTCGTGGTCTTCCACGGCTGCTGCCCGAAGTTGATGTAGGCGTAGCTGTTGTAAGTCGAGAGGACCGGGATGTGCGAGAAGCCGGGCGTGAAGGTGTAGGTCGGGTTCGTGCCCGCGTCGGGATCGCCGCCGTTGCACCACTGTGTGGCCGTGCCCAGCCAGATTTTTCCGGCGTCGTAGTCGATGGCGCAACGAAACCAATTTCCAATGCTAAATGTGCCGGTGATCTGCGCGGCGGTGAAGGCAACGGCGTCGTTGTAGGGCATGACGTTCGTCGGAGAAACGACGAGACCGAAGCCGTTTTGCGCAGAGCCCGCATAGTATCCAGCCACGAAGTTGTTTGTCGTAGACCGGGCGACGCCAAAGGCGATGTATGATGCTGGAGAAACAGCTATTGTTCCGGCCTCGACTTCGAAGAATTGCTTTCCTCTATTGAGGAGCCACGTTGATGCAGACGTGCGCCAATCGGCCGTCGCTGTTGACATGGCGAGGCCGCCGACCACGGGCGTCGTGGCGGGCTGCACCGCCGAGAGGACCGCGAAGTTCTCGGTCGGCGTGTCGGTGACGCAATCGAAGCCCACGTTGTTCGTGGTGATGCCGAAGCCGTTTCCGGTCCAGTTCCGCCCGTTGCCGGAGGCGTCGTTCCCGAGGGCGTTGACCGTCGAGAAGTTGGTGAAGGGCAGGTAGAAGCCATTGCCAGACGTGCCGAAGATTGAGGTGCCCGAGCCGATCTTGCGCGGCACCCACGCGCCCGTGGCGGGGTCGAAGCGCCCGAAGGTGCCGACCGGAGGCGGGTTGCCGCCCTGCCCGCACACAAGCTCAGCCATATAGCCATCGAAGGGTGCAACGCCGCCGCGGGGGTTGCGGCCGATTTCGTGCGGGTCTGCGGTGTTCGTGAGCCACGAAGCGAGGGTCGAGTTCTGCGAGGCGATGTTCGTGCGCTGCAACCACGAGCTGACCTCGACGCCGTTGATCCACAGACGCATCCGGTTGGCCGCCGTCGCGTCCCGGCTGTCATGCACGTAGTAGATGTGCATCCACGCCGAGGTGTCGCGATAGACGGCGTTCGTTACCAGTTCTCCGAATACGGTAGCACTGGTCGCGTGCGAAATGGCGAGGTTGTCGTTGCCCCCGAAGTAGATGAGGTCGTAGCGGGTCGTGGCGTCGGCCGCGCCGAGAACGATGGCACCGCCGCCCCCGAGCGTGGTCCGCTTGACCCACACCGAGACCCAATGCGTGGTCGAGCCCGTGCCGGTGGCGAACGTGCGGTTGAGGTAGTTGCCGTTTCGGACGCGCAGCGAGCGCGGGACGAGATACCGCGACTGCCCGAGCAGGAGCGGCGAGATAGCGGCCGGGATGCCCATGTCTTAGCCCACATTCAGGAGGATGGTGCAGGGGATGAGCGGGCCGGTGGTGCGCACATGGTAGAGCAGCAAGTCCACGGAGCCGGCGGGGGTCGAGAGCGAGGGCACGGCGGCGTCCGGGAAGCGCCATGCTGAGTTGAAGCTCAGCGTGCGGCTCCCGGTGCCGTCCTGAATGAGGTAGATCGCACCGCTCTGGCCGACGTTGAAGTTGGTCGGCGCGGCGAGCGTGCGGTTGCCGCCCAGCGTCACCGCGAAGTTGTTGCCCACCGAGAAGTCCGGGGTGATCGTGGCCCCGTCCGTGAGGCTGTCGATCTGCATGTAGGCGTTGCCGGTCGCGTTGATCGCGCCAGAGAACGCCGACGTGCCCGTGAACGAGCCGCCCGAGATCGTCTTGTTCGTGAGCGTGTCAGTGGTCGCGCGGCCCACGAGCGTGTCGGTTGCCGTCGGGATCGTCATGTCCCGGATGCGCGAGAAGGAGCCCGTCGAGAGGTCCATGGCGAGGAGCGCAAACCACGCCGTGTTCCCCGAGTTGCGCTGGCGCAGGATGGCCGGCGAAGCCGAGGTGTCGAGCCATAGCTGGCCGGCGTAGGCGGTCGACGGCCCGGACGCCCCGCTCTGGAGCGTCGCCAGCGCCAGAAGTGCGGCGTTGATATCCGCGCGCGTGGCCGGGAAGGCCTGATTGTCGATCACCATATCATGCTGGGGCATCGGGGCCTCCTGTTACGCGGCCTCGCCGTAGCCGGCGGCCTGCCAATCGAATGTCCGGTCGATGACCGTGCCCGCTGAATTGCGGAAGGTGATGGTGAAGCCCGTCGCGGTCTTGCCCGTGATGGTGAAGTAGTCGCCCGTGGCGAGGTTCTGGGCGGCGATGGCGATGGCCGGCACAGCATAGAAGGCCGGCGAGAAGGTCACCGCGAGCCCGCCGCCGCCCGTGCCCGAGGCGATGTTGTTGCCCCGCGCCGTGCGATCCGGCATGTCCACTTCCACCGCAAGCTCCGAGACCTCAGGCGAGGCGTTCACGTCCGTCGAGGTGAGCACGCACTGGAACCGCAGGCCGCGCGCCGTGTAGTCGCCGACCACGAAGCGCCGCCAAGGCGACCACGTTGGCGAGCCCGAGGGGTTGTCGTTGGTGGTGGAGACGAAAAGCTCGACGTTCACGTCATCGAAGGCCTGCACCTCGCCATCGAAGAGGCCGGCGCGGGTATCGAAGGTGCCGCCCGTGGCGTCGAAGAGCGTGGCGTAGTCGAGCCGGGTGACGCGCAGCGCCGCGGTGACGCGCGAGGTGTAGACCGCCCCCAGATCCACCGGGGCGTTGAAGGTGTAGGTGCCTGACGCCGCCGTGGAGCCGAAGCCGCCATCGAAGAGCCCCACGCCGGCATCGAAGAGCCCGGAGGCGCTGTCGAAGGGCGTCGAGGAGGTGAGCACGAGCCCGGTGCCGTTGCTGACGACCGAGGACTTGGCCCCGGTGAAGCCCGGGTGCTGCACGGACTGCACGACCGCGTTGAGCCCCTTCACGCCGTCGATGAGCGCGATGGTCACCGCGGCGTTGAGCGAGGCGAGCCCGATCACGTCCACGGCCTTGATGAAGTAGGTGCCGGTCAGCGCCGGCAAGACGACCGAGGTGGCGTTCGGCGCGACGCGCGGGATGAGATCGATGGCGTCGGCGAAGTTGGCCCCGGTGGTGAGCGAGGAGTGCCGGATGCGGTAGTGCGAGAGGTCGAGCACCGTGACCGGGCTCCACGTCAGATGCGCCTGCTCGCCCACGATGTTGATCGTGAAGTTGGTCACATCGGGCGGCGGCGTCGTCTTGCCGGTGACGCGGTAGTTGAGCGTCTCGACCCAATCGGAGGCCGAGCCGATGTCGGTGATGGCGCGCACGCGCAGATCGTAGAGCGCGGCGTCCGCGAGCCCCGAGATGTAGACGGCCCGCTCGCGCGAGCGCACATAGGCCGCCTGCCGGTAGGCCCCTTCTCCGACCGCCCGATATTGCACCTCGAAGATATCGGTCGGGATCGCCGAGGGCGGCGGCTGGGCGATGTTCACGAGGATGCGCACGTCGAGCGTGCCGTCGGCGAAGCGCCCGAGGACCGTTTCGTTGGAGACCAGCGTGTAGACCGGCACAGGCGGGCGCTGCTGGGTAATCGGCGTCTGTTCGGTGATGAAGGTGTCGAATTCCGGGATCGTGCCCGTGTCGGCCGTGTGAACGCCCGGCTGGGCATCCATGAGCGTGAGGCGGATGGTGAAGTCCTGCCCCGGCTCGATCCGCTTCACCACCATCGGCGCGCTCTCGCGCGTCGTCTCGCCGAAGAGGAAGAGGTCACCCGCCTGAGGCCCCGACGACGTGGCGACGGGGGTCATGAGCGTGACCTCCTCGTATTCCGCCGTGACGCCAACTGGGACCAGCGTGTAGAGCAGCGAGGTTCCGTTCTCCGTCCGCACCCTGACCGCGTAGGAAATCCCGGCCGCCATCGGCACAGGCGTGTCGAGCATCAGGGAAACGGTATTCGAGCCCGCCAAGATCAGGGACTTGATGCGCCCCGAGCCGAGCCCGATGGAGATCACATCGTGCGAGAACTGGACGAGGTCGCCCGCCGTGCAGCGCAACGCCTCGATATCCATCGAGACCGAGTGCTCCTCTGGGCGAAGCCGAGCGACGGCCATGTAGTAGCGCGCTTCGCGCCACGCCTGCGTCGCGCTCGTGCAGCCGGGGAGATCGAGGGTTTCGAACTTGGTGGCGTTGCTCGCGTTGAAGCCGTCGTAGTAGACGACGACCTCATCCTCCTGAAAGCCGCGCGCCGCGTTGATGAAGTTCACCTTGAGGGCGTCGGGGTAGTCGATGAAGGGCTTGGAGCCCGCATAGCCGTAGCTGTTGCGCGGCGAGATGTGCTGGATCGGCACGGTCTGGGGGATATCGCGGACGACGCTGTATTTTCCGTCCTTGATCGTGAAGGCCCCGCGCCCGTGGCCGGCGATCTCGCGCATGCCCGTGAAGATCGACCCGCCCTCATAGATGGAATTCACCGTCCACCGGGGCTCCGCGGCATTCGGCGCGGTGGCCGCGCAGCCGGTGGCCCACGCTTGGATGGTCGGCAGATCGAT
>JAIXZF010000338.1 GCA_027489835.1 Hyphomicrobiales bacterium | reverse complement strand
TTGAGCGAGACATCGGGGCCGGAGAGGCGGGCATCCATGGTGGCGACGTCGCTCTTCGAGACGCCAAGCGTGGTCGCGATGTGCTGATGGACGCTGTCGCTGATGCGCTCCTCGCCATTGCGGGTGAGGCGGGCGCGCAGGCGGCGCAGGTTGAAGAACAGCGCCTTCTGGGCGGAGCTGGTGCCGCCGCGCACGATCGACCAGTTGCGCAGGATGTAGTCCTGGATCGAGGCCCGGATCCACCAGGTTGCGTAAGTCGAAAAGCGGACCTCGCGCTCGGGTTCGAAGCGGGCCGCGGCCTCGAGCAGGCCGACATGGCCTTCCTGGATCAGGTCGGCCATCGGCAGGCCGTAATGACGGAAGCGGGCCGCGAGCGCGATGACGAGGCGCATATGGGCGGAGGCAAGCTGATGGAGGGCGGTTTCGTCCCTGGCGTCCTTCCACCGAACGGCGAGGGCCCGTTCCTCGTCACGCTCGAGAAAGGGCGCGCTCATCGCGGCCCTGACGAAACTGCGCTGCAACCCCGCGACTTCGGCCATACGTTCTCTCCTCCGTCTTAGGTAAACTTACGGATGGTTCCATCGCGTGGATCACATTTTTGCTAACGCGGCATTAGGATTTTTCCAGATGCCCATCCTGAGTCGGATTGACGCATGGCACACAAAAGCCCGGCGCGAGGCCGGGCTTTCAAAAGGCTTGCGAATGCGGGCCTGTCAGGCGGCCTCGGCCTCGTCCTGCTGCTCGTCATCGGCATCCTCGGCGCCCTTGGCGGCGCGGCGCGGCGACTTGGCGAGCTGGCCTTCGATCTTCTTCAGCGCCTCGGTGTCGGTCACGTCGTCGACAGCCGCGATCTCGCGGACCATGCGGTCGAGCGCCGCCTCGTAGAGCTGGCGCTCGGAGTAGGACTGCTCGGGCTGGGCCTCGGAGCGGTGCAGATCGCGCACGACCTCGGAAATCGCGATGATGTCGCCCGAATTGATCTTCGCCTCGTACTCCTGGGCGCGGCGCGACCACATGGTGCGCTTGACACGGGCGCGGCCGGTCAGCGTCTCGAGCGCGCGCGTGACGGTGGGCTCATCGGCAAGCTTGCGCATGCCGACGGTGGCGGCCTTGGCGGTCGGCACGCGCAGCGTCATCTTGTCCTTGGCGAAGCTCACGACGAACAGCTCGAGCTTGAAGCCGGCGACTTCCTGCTCCTCGATGGAGACGATCTGGCCCACGCCATGGGCGGGGTAGACGACGAATTCACCGGTCTTGAAGCCCTGGCGGGTCGCGCTCTTCTTGATCATGGACATCGTGACGTGACTCTCCTGTCGGTCTGCTGAGCAGACAAAAAGTCCCATGGCCAGACGATCAGCCCAGCCACATTCTTGTTCGCGCATCCCTTGCCGGGCGCGCTTCCAGCCGTCGTTGGATCCACGTGTCCTGGGGCAAATCGTCCCCGGCCGCCTGGAAGCGGCTGGAAGGCGACGAGCTGTTGCGATGGTTTCCCGACCCGGCGGGCGCATGGACACGAAAATTCGACTGTGGGGTGACCGTACCACAAAATTCGCGTGGATTCAAAGGTTAAGGAATTCATTAACCATCACGGCGGGGGACAAGGTTAACGAAGTGAGGCCGCCGCCTGGCCTCAGTCGCCCTCGCCGGGGTTCGGCGAAAAGTGGGCCTCGAGCTTGCCCGGCACGCCATCGAACGCCTTGGCGTCGGCCGGCGCCTCGCGCTTGATCGTGATGTTCGGCCAGGCCGAAGCGTAGTCGGCATTGAGCTTGAGCCACTGCTCCAGCCCCGGCTCGGTGTCCGGCTTGATGGCTTCGGCGGGGCATTCAGGTTCGCAGACGCCGCAATCGATGCATTCGTCCGGATGGATGACGAGCATGTTCTCGCCTTCGTAGAAGCAGTCCACCGGACACACCTCGACGCAGTCCATGTACTTGCACTTGATGCAGTTTTCGGTGACGACGTAGGTCATTCGCTTACCCCGGCGGCCCTTCGGGGCCGTTCGATTGCATGGTCCGGTCTAGCCGCTGCCGCGCGGGCGTTCAAGCGAGGCAAAACCCGGATCGTTGTCATGACAGCTTCTCATAGAGCGCCGTCACGCTCGATGCGTCCCCGCGCCGCTCCCCCAGGCCGACCACGCGGACGACCGCCGTCTCGTGCGGCGCGGCGATGGTCAGCACGTCGCCGCACTTGACGGGATGGCCGCAGGAGGTGACGCGGCGCCCGTCGATGCGGACGGATCCGCTTTCCACGAGTTCCTGCGCCGCCGTGCGGGTCCGCGCGAACCGCGCAAACCACACCCATTTGTCGAGCCTCTGACGGTCCTCGCGCATGCGCGCCGACGCGGCTCAGCCCTTCTGGCCTTCCAGCTGCGCCTTCAGCGCCGCCAGCTTGGCGAAGGGCGAATCGGGATCGGGCTGGCGATCGGGCCTGGGCGCGCGCGCCTCGTCGCGCATCGAACCGAAGCCACCGCGGCCCTCGAAGCCCTTGCCGCCCACATGGCTGCCGGGTCTGTCTCCACCCGGCTTGCCGCCGCCTGGCCGTCCGCCAGGCCTCGGGCTGCCCTTGCCGAAGGGCCGGCCGCGGTCCTCGCGGCCAGGCTCCTGCCCGTCGCGGCGAGGCTCGGCGGAACGGGGACGGTCGCGCTCGGGCCGGGCTTCGCGCGGCGCGCCGCCATCGGCCCTGCGCTCGTCGGGACGGCCACGGCCACGGTCGCGACCTTCGCCGGGCGGGCGCAGGGCGCCTCCGTCGGGACGCGGCCTGTCGGTCCGCGGCGGACGTCCGCCTTCGGCCGCCACGCCCGGCTGCTGGGATCCGCGGGGCGGCCCGCGCCGGTCGCCGCGCCGGTTGGCCTGGCCCTCGGCGCCGTCGCCGCCGCGTCCGCGCCCCTGACGCTGGCCGCGCTGGTCGCGCTGCGGGCGATGGGGCCGCCAGATCTCGATGTCCGCAATCGGCGCTGCGGGGGCAGGCTCGACGGGCGCCGCATCCGGAAGGGCGGCAGCGGCCTCGGCCGGGCTGTCCGCCGCCTCGCTCGAGGATGAAGCGCCATCGACGGGCGCCGCCTCGCCCGGCGCCTCGGCAGGGGCAGGCTCGGCAGGTGCAGGCTCGGCTTCGACGGTCTCGGCCTGGATAGCTTCGGGCTGAGAAGACTCCGCGCCATCAGGGGCTTCAGCCGTGGCAGCGCCGGCCGACGCTGCGGCGGCGTCGGGCACGGGCTCGCCGGCCGTAGGCTCGGGCTCGGCTTCGGCGCCGAGCATGGCCCCGGCCTCCGCGGCGCCGGATGCCTCGGGCAAGGGGGCGGCATCCTGCGCCGGCGCGGCTGCGGCCAGAGGGGTCGTCGGCGCCGGCTTGAGCAGGGGCACGGTGATCGCGGGACCCGGACGGGTCGAGGCCGCATAGCCCAGCGCCTTCAGGACGTTGGCGAAATCCGGGCCTGAGGCGCCGACCAGCGAGGTCATGGCGCCGGTCACGACGAAGCCGTCGCCATCGGCGGCGCCCGGAGGCGGCTCGCCGGGCGTCACGCCCGGGCGATAGGCGATGGCCGGCCGGATCAGGTCGGCGAGGCGCTCGAGAATGTCGACGCGCAGGGCCCTTTCGCCGGCGACATGGAAGCCCGCGGCGCGGTAGAGCTCGCGCGGCACGTCCTTGTTGGCCGGAATGGAGGTGCGGCCCGAGAGCGCCAGATGGGCGATCTCGTCGCGGCCGGGCTGGTCGAGGCCGCCATGCTTGAGCGCCCAGAGCTGCGCGGCGAGGCTGCGCGGGGCCGGCTTCAGCAGAAGCGGCAGATACAGGTGGTAGGCGCCGAAGCGCACGCCGTGCTTGCGCAGCGCCGAGCGGGCATCCTGCTCGAGGCCCTTCACGTCCCCGGCCACGCGGGCGCGGTCGAGCACGCCGAGGGCCTCGGAAATCTGGAAGGCGATGCCGCGCGCGATGCCGGTCAGGTCCGGCGCATCCTCGAGGATCAGCAGCGGGCCGAGATGCCGCGTCAGATGGGCCTTCAGCCAGAGCTCGAGCCGCTGTTCGACCTGCTCGCGCGCGGCGGGAGGCAGGTTCTCGTCGGAGATGACGCGCAGGCGCGGCGCCAGCGTCTTCTCGCCCGGCACGAGGCGCGCCACAGGCTCGCCTATCCAGCGAAGCAGGCCGTCATTGGCCAGCACGAAGGCGTCGTCAGCGGCGAGCGACAGCCGCGCGGCGCGCGCCTCCAATTCGCCGACCAGCGCCTTCTGCGCAGCGGCGTTGAGCGCCTTGGCCTCGGGGCCGCTAGCGCTCGCGTCAGGAATGAAGTGGAAGCCCGACAGGCTGCCCACGTGCTGGCCCTCGACCAGCACGTCCCCGGTCGAGGTGACCTCAGCCTCAAGCATGGCGTTCTCCCGCAAGCGTCGCATCAGCACGCTGGTCCTGCGGTCCACGAAGCGGGCCGCGAGGCGCTCGTGCAGCGCGTCGGATAACTTGTCCTCTACCTGACGCGCCACCGCCTGCCAATGCTCCGGATCGGGCAGCCAATCGGGCCGGTTGGCGACGAAGGTCCATGTCCTGATCTGCGCGATGCGATTGGAGAGGATGTCGATGTCCCCCTCGGTGCGGTCGATCGCCGCGATCTGCCGCTTGAACCAATCCGCGGGAATGCGCCCCTTCTGCATCAGGAAACGGTAGAGCGTGCCGACAAGTTCCGCGTGGATGGCGGGCGAAACCTTCCGGTAATCGGGCACCTGGCAGGCATCCCAGAGCCGCTCCACGGCTGCGCGCCCCTGCGCCAGCGCCTTCAGCGCCGGGTCGGCCGCCACGATGGCGAGGGCCGTCTCGTCGTCCGCCATCGGCGCCTTCGCCAGCCCCGCCTCGGCGGGCTGGACCAAGAGCGAACGGGTCAGCGCCTCGACAGACCGGAAATCGAGGTCGGGATTGCGCCATTGCAGCTGACGGACGGGATCGAAGCGGTGATTTTCGATAGCGTCGACGAGTTCGGCGTCGAGCGGTTCGCAACGCCCGGTGGAGCCGAACAGCCCGTCGCGCATGTTGCGGCCGGCCCGGCCCGCGATCTGGCCGAACTCGGCCGGGGTCAGGCGGCGGAACCGGTGGCCGTCGAACTTGCGGTCGGAGGCGAAAGCGACCTGGTCCACGTCGAGGTTCAGCCCCATGCCGATGGCGTCGGTGGCGATCAGGTAGTCAACCTCGCCGGACTGGAACAGCTCGACCTGGGCGTTGCGCGTGCGCGGGCTGAGCGAGCCCATCACGACGGCCGCGCCGCCTTTCTGCCGGCGGATGAGCTCGGCGACGGCGTAGACCTCCTCGGCCGAGAAGGCGACGATGGCCGAGCGCGGCGGCA
>JAIXZF010000207.1 GCA_027489835.1 Hyphomicrobiales bacterium | reverse complement strand
GCGGCCGCCGCCTGTCCCGTGCCCTTCCTGCCGGGCGTCGCCACGGTCTCCGAGGCGATGCGCCTGCGCGCGCTCGGCTTCACCACGCTGAAGTTCTTTCCGGCCGAGAGCTCCGGCGGTGTGGCGGCGCTCAAGGGCTTCCAGCCCGTCCTGCCCGATATCTCCTTCTGCCCGACGGGCGGCATCGACCTCGCGCGCGCGCCCTCCTATCTCGCCCTGCCGAACGTCGCCGGCGTCGGCGGCTCATGGATCGCGCCGGCGGCGATGCTGTCCTCGGGCGATTTCGCCGGCATCGAGGCCCTGGCCCGGCAGGCCGTGTCGATCATGCGCTGAATAATTCGCGGCGCGTTGTTGGGTCCGTGCCCCGCGATGCTTACATGGTCAGCGGGCGCGCGATCGGCGCGGGTGAGGAGGACATGATGTTCGATGCGAAGAAACTGCTCGATGCTTTGGTCAGCGCGGGCTCGCAGATGACGCAGCAGGGGCAGCAGCCGGGCGCTCCGGGTGCCGGCGGCGGCCTCGGCGGCATGTTGGGCTCGGTGCTCAGCCAGGTCACCCAGGCCGGCCAGCAGGCGGGACAGGCCGGCCAGGCCGGGGGCCTCGGCGGCATGATCGGCTCCGTTCTGGGCCAGCTCGGCCAGGGGGCGCAGCAGGCAGGCACGCAGGCTGGCGGCCTCGCCGGCCAGGCGGGCCAGTTCGCCAGCGGCGCGGTCGACCAGCTGCAGGGGCGGCTCGCCGGCACGCAGGCGGGCGACCTCCTGGCCCGCGCGCGGGAACTTGCCGGGCAGAACCAGATGGCCACGGGCGCGGCGCTTGGAGGGTTGGCGGCGCTGGTGCTCGGCTCGAAGACCGGCCGCGGCGTTGTCGGCTCCGCGGCCGCGCTCGGCGGCCTCGCGCTCATCGGCGGCCTTGCCTACAAGGCTTACCAGAATCATCAGGCAGGCGCCCCGGTGCTCGGCGGCGCCACCGCGCCGGCGCTGCCCGCGCCGGCCGGCTCTGGCTTCGAGCCCGAGGCAGCGACCAACGACACCGCCATCCTGCTGATCCGCGCCATGATCGCGGCGGCCGCTTCGGACGGGCAGGTGGACGAGGCCGAGCGCCACGCCATCGTCGGGGGCCTGAAGGAAGCGGGCTTCGATCCGGAAGGCAATGCATGGCTGGAGGGCGAGATGGCCAGCCCCGCCTCGATCGACGACCTTGCGGCCGGCGCAGCGACGCCCGAGTTGGCCGCCCAGGTCTACACGGCGGCCCGTCTTGCCATCGAGCCCGACACCGAGGCCGAGGCCGGCTTCCTCACCGCGCTCGGCGGAGCGCTGGGCCTCGATCCGTCGCTCGTCGGCCAGATCGACCTCGCCGCCAGCTCCGTGAAGGCCTGAAGCGCGGTTCGGCCGCCTTGAACGACGAAGGCCGGGCTCGCGCCCGGCCTTTTTGCTGTCAGCGGTAACTCGTGGCCGTCAGAACACGATCGGCCTGAGATAGCGCGCGATGATGCTCTGCAGGAAGAAGATGAAGAGCAGCAGGATGATCGGCGACAAATCGATGCCGCCCAGGTTGGGCATGACCTTGCGGATCGGCCGCAGTGCCGGCTCCGTCACGCGGTAGAGGAAATCCCACACCATCCGGACGAAGTCGTTGCGCGGGTTTACGACGTTGAAGGCGACGAGCCAGCTGATGATGGCGGAGGCGATCACGATCCAGGTGTAGAGGTTGAGCGCGACATCGACGACATCGAGGATGGACTGCATGAAACTCTCTCGTTGTATCCGGCTTCGCGGCTACGCGGGGGCCTGCGGCGATTGACAGCCCGAGGCGGACCGGCCTAAAAGCCGCTCACCCTGGGGCTGTAGCTCAGATGGGAGAGCGCTGCAATCGCACTGCAGAGGTCAGGGGTTCGAATCCCCTCAGCTCCACCAGGGCTTCCCCAGATAGCCGGATGCTCCGAAATGCGCCTTGTCGCGCCGTTGCGCGGGGCCTACCGTCCCTTCGCACCATCTGTGGACCCGCTCCATGCTTTTCACCCGCGCGGACCATGAGCGGCTCGCCGCCATCCTGATCGAGGCTGCGCGCCGCGAGGTGTCGCCGCGATTCCGCAACCTCGCCGCTGGCGACGTGCGGCAGAAGAAGTCGGCGATCGACGTGGTGACCGATGCCGACGAGGCGGCCGAGCGCTTCATCTGCGCCGAGCTGGCGAAGGCGTTTCCCGGCGCGCTCGTGATCGGCGAGGAAGCGATGGCGGCGGATCCGGGCCTGCTGGCCGCCTTGCCGGAGGCGGATCTCGCCTTCGTCGTCGATCCGGTCGACGGCACGCTGAACTTCGCTTCCGACCTGCCGCTCTTCGCCGTCATGGGGGCTGCCCTGATCCGGGGCGAAGTCGTGGCAGCCGCGATCCATGACCCCAATGTCGGCGACACCGCGATGGCCCTGCGCGGCGAGGGGGCGTGGCTCGCCGCGGATGCGGGCGGGCATGCGGATCTGGCCGTCGCGGCCCCGGCGCCGCTTGAGGACTGCACGGGCATGGTCTCGTGGAAGTATTTCGACGAGCCGCACCGTGCGCGCATTCCCTCCGCCTTCCCGCGCTTCGCCGACGTGTCCTCTCTGCGCTGCTGCGGGCAGGAGTATCGTCTCGCGGCCGCAGGCCATCTCCACTTCCTGATGTATGGCCGGCTCAATCCCTGGGATCACGCGCCGGGCTCCCTGCTTTACGCCGAAGCCGGGGGCCATGCGCGGCTGCTGGACGGCTCGCCCTACCGGGCCGGCGCCGTGTCCAGGGGCCTGCTCTGCGCGCCCGACGGCGACAGCTGGCGCGCCATCAGGGCGGCCTTCTTCGGGGCCGACGAGGGCGGCCTGGCCTGATCCACAGATCCGGCATGCGGATTTCTACTGATAGGCATGGGCGGAACGGGCAGGCATCATTCCGCAGGGGCGTGACGAAGCCGGCAAACTATCTGCCGACCGCGCCGGTTGTCCGGGAATTCGACACGACGCCATGGCCCAGGTCGCGCTTGCAGGTTTGACGAAGAGCTGGGCGGGCCTGAACGCCGTCGACAATGTCAGCTTCACCGTGCCCGAGGGGCAGCTCGTGGCGCTGCTCGGTCCATCGGGTTGCGGCAAGTCGACGACCTTGCGCCTCATCGCGGGCCTCGAGGAACCCAGCGCGGGCACCGTCTCCATCGCCGGGCGCGACGTGACGCGGCTTGCGCCGTCCGAGCGCCGCATCTCGATGGTCTTCCAGTCCTACGCGCTGTTCCCGCACCTGACCGTGGGCGAGAACATCATCTTCGGCCTCAAGGTCCGCAAGGTCGCGCGGGCGGAGCGCGACGCGCGGCTGAAGAAGGTCGCCGACATCGTGGAGCTCTCGCGCTATCTCGATCGCAAGCCGGCGCAGCTTTCCGGCGGCCAGCGCCAGCGCGTGGCCCTCGCTCGCGCCATCATCGCGGAGCAGCCGGTCTGCCTGATGGACGAGCCGCTCTCCAATCTCGATGCCCAGCTGCGTCACGAGATGCGGGTGGAGATCAGGTCCCTTCAGCAGCGCCTCGGCATGACCATGGTCTACGTCACCCATGACCAGACCGAGGCGATGACGATGGCCGACATCGTCATACTGATGCGCAATGGCCGCATCGAGCAGGCGGGCCCGCCGGCCGCGCTCTACGCTGCGCCGCAGACATCCTTCGTCGCCAGCTTCATCGGCGCGCCCGCCATGAACCTGGTTCGCGAGGGCAAGATCACGCTGGGCGTCAGGCCCGAGCATGTGCGCCTCGGCGATGCGCCGGCGGATGCCGTGCATCGACGCGGCGCCGTCACATCGGTGGAGTACATGGGGGCCGACACCATCGTGTCGCTCGCTTCCGAAGGCGGGCGCATCGCGGCGCGGCTTCCGGGCGCGTCGGACATCAGGGTCGGCGATGAACTCACGGCCTACTGGGCGATGAGCGCGCAGAGCCGCTTCGACGCGGCGGGACAACGGATCGGCTAGGGCGCGCCTTGGCTGCAGGAAACAAGAACGATCAGAACGGGTCCGGACACGGCCCGCAACAGGGGAGACGGCAACTCATGACCAAGCTCACACGCAGGACATTCTCGGCGCTGGCGCTCGCGGCCCCCTTCGTTCCGAAGACAGCGCTCGCCGCCGACGTCGAGGTCAGGATGTACTTCCCCGTCGCGGTCGGCGGGCCGGTGACCAAGATCATCGACGAGTACGCGGCGAACTTCGAGAAGGTGAACCCGGGCATCAAGATCAAGCCGATCTACGCCGGCGACTATGTCCAGACGATCACCAAGGTGCTGACCGCGATCAAGGGTGGCGACGTGCCGGAGACCGCAATCCTGCTCGCGGCCGACCTGTTCACGCTCTTTGACGAGGACGTCATTGTCCCGATCGACAATTTCGTGAAGACGGCCGCCGACAAGGCCTGGCTGGCCTCCTTCTATCCAGCCTTCATGGAAAACGCGAAGGTCGACGGCAAGACCTTCGCCATTCCCTTCCAGCGTTCGACGCCGGTGCTCTACTACAACAAGGACGCGTTCAAGGCCGCAGGGCTCGATCCCAACAAGGGACCGGCGAACTGGGCCGAAATGCGCGACATGGCCAAGAAGCTGACGAAGAAGGACGCCTCCGGCGCCGTCACGCAATGGGGCATCCAGATTCCGTCGGACGGCAACACGGGCTGGCTCTTCACCGGGATCACCACCGGCAACGCCGTGCGCCTCAACAACCCCGAGGGCAACAAGGTCTTCTATGACGATCCGAAGGTGATCGAGGCGGCGTCCGGCTGGTATGACCTGTCCCGTGTCGACGGCAGCCACCCGCCCGGCGTCATCTCCTGGGGCGCCACCCCGCGCGACTTCCTCGAGGGGAAGGCGGCGATGATCTGGCACACCACCGGAAACCTGACCAACATCAAGCAGAACGCCAAGTTCGACTTCGGCCTCGCCTGGCTTCCCGGCATGCGCCAGAACGGCGCCCCGACTGGCGGCGGCAATTTCTATGTCTTCAAGGGCGCCTCGCAGGCCAAGCAGGAGGCGGCGTTCAAGTTCATCCAGTTCATGACCCAGCCCGACATCGCCGCCGATTGGTCGGTGAAGACCGGCTATGTCGCGACCTCGGCCGCCGCCTACGCCACGCCGACGCTGAAGAGCTACACGGATGGCTTCCCGCAGGCGATCGTGGCGCGCGACCAGCTCCAGCACGCCGTGCCCGAGCTCACCGTCCACGAGAACCAGCGCGTCACCAAGTTCATGAACGACGCGATCCAGGCCATCCTGACCGGCGCGCGGCCGGCCGATGTGGCCCTGAAGCAGGCCCAGACGGAAGCCATGCGCGTCCTCGCGGCCTACAAGTGAACCCAAGGGGCACAAGCCCGCGCCGGCCCTCGATCAGGGCCGGCGCGATGGGCGCCGCGCGATGACGGGAACCCGCAATTCCATCCATGCCTGGCTGCTGGTGCTGCCGGCCTGCGTGCTGCTGGCGACCTTCACGCATGTCCCCATCGTCACGACCTTCATCCACAGCCTCTATTCGACGCCGCGGCCTCGCCGGCCCTCGCGCTTCGTCGGCCTCGACAATTACGAGGCGATGCTGGCCGACCCGATCTTCTGGAAGGCGCTGGGAAACAACGCGGTCTATGCGCTGACCTCGGTGCCGATCTCCATCGCCATCGCGCTCATCATGGCGCTGTTCGTGAACGGCAAGCTGCGCGGCAAGGGCTTCGTGCGGCTGGCCTATTTCACGCCGACCGTGCTGCCGATGATCGCCGTCGCGAACATCTGGCTGTTCTTCTACAATCCGCAATACGGGCTGGTCGACCAGCTGCTCAGGCCGTTCGGCATCACAGGCGTGAACTGGCTGGGCTCGCAATCCACCGCGCTGTGGTGCCTCATCGTGGTCGCCGTCTGGAAGGAAGCCGGCTTCTTCATGATCTTCTACCTCGCGGCGCTGCAGAACATCTCGCCGGATCTGCGCGAGGCGGCCGCGATCGAGGGCGCGAGCCGCTGGACCTTCTTCTGGCGCATCACCTTTCCGCTGCTGATGCCGACCACGCTCTTCGTGCTGGTCAACGCGGTCATCAATGCCTTCAGGCTGGTGGACCACATCTTCGTCATGACGGGCGGCGGCCCCGACAATTCGACATCGGTGCTGCTGTTCCACCTTTACACGGTCGGCTTCAAATTCTTCGACCAGGCCTATGCGGCGACGCTGACCATCGTGTTGCTGCTCATCCTCGCGCTCATCGCGATCGGCCAGTTCCTGCTGGCCGACAAGCGGGTGCACTACCAGTGAGCCTGATCGACCGGCATAACCCCGCAGGCGAGTGGCTGGAGACGGTCGCAGCCTGGATGCTCGGGCTGATCTGGCTCCTGCCGCTCCTGTTCGCTGTGTGGACGGCCTTCCACCCCAGCGCCTATGTCGCGACCTTCGACCTCTTCGCGCCGCTGACCTTGCAGAATTTCGAGACGGCCTGGGCGTCGGCGCCCTTCGCGCGCTACTTCGTCAACACCGTGCTCCTGGTGACGGG
Source organism: Hyphomicrobiales bacterium (assembly GCA_027489835.1). GTDB lineage: Bacteria > Pseudomonadota > Alphaproteobacteria > Rhizobiales > Beijerinckiaceae > Allobosea. The sequence goes on along the minus strand of JAIXZF010000207.1, from coordinate 183 downwards.
CGTGCTCGTCGCCCAGTTCATCCTGTGCACGCTGGCGGCCTTCGCCTTCGCGCGCTTCGCGTTCTGGGGCCGGGACGTGCTGTTCGCGCTCGTTCTGATCCAGCTCATGGTCTCGCCGGACATCCTGATCCTCGAGAACTACATCACCATCCGCTCGATGGGCCTCGTCGACACGCTGCCGGC
>JAIXZF010000033.1 GCA_027489835.1 Hyphomicrobiales bacterium | reverse complement strand
GGCGTTAAGTCCGCGAACTTCCCCTTCGTCTGCGCCAACCTCGTCAGGAGCGACGGCCAGCCACTGGTCCGCCCCTGGCTCATCCTCGAGCGCAAGCTGACGGACGAGGCCGGCGCCGAGCAGACCGTGCGCGTCGGGGTCATCGGCTTCACGCCGCCGCAGGTGATGCAGTGGGACAAGGGCCATCTCGAGGGCAGGGCGCGGGCGAGCGACATCGTGGAGGCCGCGCGCCGCCATGTGCCGGAGTTGAAGGCCGCCGGCGCCGACGTCGTCGTCGCGCTCTGCCATTCGGGCATCGCGGGCGGCGACTACAAGGGCATGGAGGAGAACGCCGCGCTGCACCTGTCGCGCGTCGAGGGCGTGGACGTGATCCTCACCGGCCACCAGCATCTGATCTTCCCCGGCGGCCGTGCCTTCGACGGCATCGCGGGCGTCGACAACAAGCGCGGAGCCCTCAATGGCAAACCCTGCGTGCAGCCCGGCTTCTGGGGCTCGCATCTGGGCATCGTCGATCTCGACCTGGAACGCGCCGCCAAGGGCTGGAAGGTCGCCGATTTCAAGGTCGAGGCGCGGCCCATCTTCGAGCGCACCGCCGATCGCCGCATCGTGCCGAAGGCCGACGCGGACGCGGCCGTGCTCGCTTCGGTGAAGGCGGCGCATGATGCGACGCTGGCCTATGTCCGCGAGCCGGTGGGCGAGACGGCCGCGCCGATCAACAGCTACTTCGCGCTGGTGGCGGACGATCCCTCCGTCCAGATCGTGGCGGATGCGCAGATCGCCTATGTGAAGCAGCTCATGGCCGGCACGCCCTTCACGGGCCTGCCCGTGCTGTCTGCCGCCGCCCCGTTCAAGTCGGGCGGGCGCAGCGGGCCGAACTTCTACACCGACATCAAGGCGGGCCCCCTCGCGATCAAGAACGTCGCGGATATCTACCTCTATCCCAACACCGTGCAGGTGGTGAAGGTGACGGGCGCCGAGGTCCGCGAATGGCTGGAGCGCTCGGCCGGCGTGTTCAACCGCATCGATCCGGCCAGAACCGAGGAGCAGCCGCTGATCAACCCGGGCTTTCCGGCCTTCAATTTCGACGTCATCGACGGGGTGAGCTACCGCATCGACGTGACGCAGCCCTCCCGCTACGACCTCGACGGCAAGCTTGTTGAGCCGAATGCGCGCCGCATCGTCGACCTCGCCTTCGAGGGCAAGCCGGTGGGCGAGACGCAGGAGTTCATCGTCGCCACCAACAATTACCGCGCGGCCGGCGGCGGCAACTTCCCCGGCACGAAGACCACCGTGGTGCTGGAAGCGCCAGATCTCAACCGCGACGTCATCGTGCGCCACATCATCGAGAAGAAGACGATCAACCCGACCGCCGACGGCAACTGGACCTTTGCCCCGCTGCCGGCCTCGGCGAACGTCACCTTCGTGACGGGCCCCGGCGCCGCGGGCCTGAAGCCGCAGGCGCTGCGGGCAGAACCCGCAGGGGATGCGCCGGAAGGCTTCGTGAAGTACCGCCTGCGCGCCTGAGCCCTTCGGCTATTTGCGGCTGGCGAGCACCACGCCGGCCACCGTCAGCGCCATGCCCGCGACCTGGACGGGGCTGAGCCGCTCGCCGAACAGCAGCCAGGCCTCGACCGCGACCGTCGGCGGCACGAGATAGATCAGCGTCGCGGCGCGTGAGACCTCGCCCCGGCGGATCAGCAGCAAGAACAGCGCGATCCCGCCCAGCGACAGCCCAATCACCGACCAGGCCAGCACCAGCGCCATGGTCAGGTTCCAGGTGATGGCCATGGGCTCGAGCGCCAGCGCGAAGGGCAGCGTCACCGCGATCGCGCCCAGATACTGGATCGCCGTCATGGTCCTGAGGTCGCCGCTCTGCTGGAAGCGCTTCTGGTAGAAGGTCCCGAAGGTCACCGCGAACATCCCCACGACGTTGACGGCGATGGGCACGAGCGTGAGCGCGAGGGCGGACGCCGGCACGCCCGCGAGCTTGGGCGCCAGCACGAGCGCGATGCCGCAAAAGCCGATGGCGATGCCGGCCCAGCGCTGGCGCGAGATGCGCTCGCCGACCAGCAGTGGCGAGAAGGCGGCCGTGAGGATGGGCTGGAGCGCCGCGATCAGCCCCGAGATGCCGGCCGGCAGCCCGTGCCGCACCGCCCACCACACGCCGGCGAGATAGACCCCGTGCAGCAGCGCCCCCGCGACGAGCGCATGAACCCAGCCCTGCCAGTTGCGGGGCCATGTTGCGCCGAGGGCCGCGGACAGCACCCCCAGCAGCAGCGCGGCGCAGGCGAAGCGCAGGCTCAGGAAGGTCAGCGGATCGGCGTAGGGCGCTGAATAGCCTGCCGCCACCCAGCCGGTGGACCAGATCAGCACGAAGAGCAGCGGCGTCAGGCGCAGGAACAGGGCGTCAAGTTGCATGGGCTCTTCGGGGCTAGGGCCATGCGCTATAGCCTGCTCGCTCCACGCTGTCGCCCTTGCCGCCAGCCTGCGCCCATGCGTGCCGGACACACCGATTCAGACGAGCCCGGACCCTGCGCTCAGGCGCCTGACCATTGATAGCGGTAGGTCGGCAGGCCGGAAGTAGGGTTGACCTCCTCGCCCATGCGCCTGAAGCCCATCTTCTCGTAAAAGGCCACGGCCCTCGCATTGGCCTGATTCACGAAGAGATACAGCATACGCGGCGACAGTTTGCGGGCGTCGGCGACAAGCGCCTGCGCCACGCCCGAGCCCCAGCTCTGGTGAGCCACTGCCAGCTGGTCGATGTAGCCATCGCGCGGCCTCAGCGTGATGACGCCCAGCACCGTGTCGGCCAGCCGATCGAGCGCCACCCTGACGCGCGTGCCGTCGCGCGAATAGGCCGCGCGCTGGCCAATAAGCCAGTCGCGGCGGGCCTCGAAGTCGATCTCCGGCATGGTCTGGCTCCACGCCTCGACCCACAGGTCGACGACGGCGCGCCATGTGTCCAGGGTCATGTCGGTGACCCTGAGGCTCGTCTCCGCACGCGTTTCGGTCATCGCTCGGTGATCTTGAATTCGATGCGGCGATTGCGCCGGAATGCCTCGTCACTCGCGCCCAGTTCGAGCGGCTGGAACTCGCCGAACCCGGTGGCGGCCAATCTCTCCGCCGGAAGCCCGCGCGAGGCGAGGTACTCCACCACGGAGACAGCGCGCGCGGTCGACAGGTTCCAGTTCGACGGGAATTGCGCGGTACGGATGGGGCGCGAATCCGTGTGGCCATCCACGCGGACGATCCACGGAATGTCTGGCGGGATCTCGCGGGCGATGTCGGTCAGCACGGCCGCCAGCTTGTCGAGCTCGCCCTGCCCTTCGGGCTTGAGCGTGGCCTGCCCGGCGTCGAAGAACACCTCGGACTGGAAGACGAAGCGGTCGCCCACGACGCGGATGTCAGGCCTGACGCCGAGGATCTGTCGCATCCGGCCAAAAAAGTCCGAGCGGTAGCGCGCCAGCTCCTGCACGCGCTGGGCCAGCGCCACATTGAGGCGGCTGCCGAGGTCAGAGATCCGCGCTTGCGATTCGCGGTCGCGCGATTCGGAGGCCGACAGCGCCTCTTCCAGCGCAGCGAGCTGCCGGCGCATGGCGGAGATCTGCTGGTTGAGCATGTCCACCGCCGCCTGCGCCCGCTGGGAAACCTGCTTCTCGCTGTCGAGTGCGCCCTGAAGCTGGCTGGCCCGGTTCTGCGCCGCGCTGGCGGCACCGACCCCGCCTTCAAGCAACCCCTGCAGCCTGTTGCGCTCAGTGTCGCTGCGGCTCAGCGTCGATTGCAGCAAGGCGAGGTTTTCCTCGACCGATCGCTTTTGCGTCTTTTCCAGAGCCAGGAGGTCAGTGAGTTCGGCGATCTGGTTTTCGAGCCTTCGCAAGGCCGTGTCCTTGCCGGTCAGCTCCTGACCGAGGAAGAACTGCGACAGCACGAACACCGAAAGCAGGAAGACGATGCCGATCAGCAGCGTCGACAGCGCGTCGACGAAGCCGGGCCAGTAGTCGACGCCTTCGCGCCTGCGGCTGCGGGAAAGCGCCATCACTCGGCCCTTGTGCGCTCGGCCAGCAGCTTCTCGAGCAGCCGGCGCGTTTCCTTCTCGCGCTGCGATTGCGCCTCGACCCAGTCACGGATCAGCTGCTGCTCCGAGCGCATGTGCTGCACCAGGCCTTGGATGCCCTCGGCGAGGTTGGCCATGGCCTGCGTGGCCTGACGCCCGCCGCCGGCATTGTCCGAAAGCGCCTGCGCGGTTCGCTGGAGCTGCGAGACGAGATCGGGCGCGAGCCCGCCTCCCACCATCGCCTGCGGCAAGGAGGGGCCTTCCTGCACGGCGGGCCCCGCATGGGCGAGGCCCGAGGCCAGCCAGTCCTCCACCTCTGTGCGGAAGCGCCGCTGGGCCTGACCGAGCTGGAGATCGAGAAAGCCGAGAACGAGCGAGCCCGCGACGCCGAAAAGCGAGGAGGAGAAGGACAGGCCCATGCCGGCAAGCGGCGCGGACAGCCCGGCTTTCAATTCCTCGAACAGCACGCCGGCCTCGCCGCCGGTGCGCAGCGTGTTGATGACGCCGCCCACGGAGCTCACGGTTTCGAGCAGGCCCCAGAAGGTGCCGAGCAGGCCGAGGAAGATCAGCAGGCCCGCGAGATAGCGCAGCGTGTCGCGGCCCTCGTCGAGCCTCACCGCGATGGATTCGAGGATCGTGGCCGACTGGCTGGCCGGCAGCGCGCGGCGCCGCAGCGTGGACAGCGCGGGCGCGAGCGGACCCAGGATGGGCAGGGGCCCGACCGACTTGGAGGGCGCGCCGGCCTGCAGCTCGTTGCCGGCCTTGGCCTCCTTCTGCAGGCGCAGCAGCTCGCGGCCCGCCACCAGCACGCCGACCAGAAGGCAGCCGACGATCAGCCCGTTCAGCCCTGGATTGGCCATGAACGCCGAGGTGATGGGCCTTTGCAGGATGAAGGCGATGAACGCGACGAGCGCGATGAACACCAACATCCGGATCATGTAGCGCGAGGGCTTCGACAGCCTGCGCGCCTCGGCCGACGGCCTCATCGGCGGCGGATCATCGAGGGGGGGAGCTTGCGGCATGGGTGTTCGCTGTCCAGGTGGCGTGTTCGAGGGGACTACGCGACGGCTCCTCCGCCGGACGCAACCGCCCTTCGGACAGGCATGTCCACGCCAGTCTTGTCCGAGCCCACCACCAGGATCAAGCATGATCATGCTTTGCGGCAGGTTTGGGCCCGCCCGCCGTTAACTACGTCCCCTCACCCAGCGTTCACCCTTCCCCGCGAAAAGCGGCGGCCGGTAACAGGCCGGTGACGGCATGCCCGGCAATTTCGCGGCCTCAGCAACGGGCCTGCGGGCCGGGGAAGGGAGCCGCGCACCGTCATGTCCGAACCGAACGCATCCGGCGCGCCTTCGCCGCTGGCGGCCTTCGCCGCGCGCCTCGCCTGGCGCACGATCGGGCTGGCCGTGAGGCTGTCCGCCGCGCTGGGCTGGCGCACCGCGGCTGCGGCCTGCGGGCTTCTCGCCGCCGGCTGGATCGCCAGCGCCGTCCCGGAGTTGCTCGACCAGTCCGCCGAGGCCGGAGCGCCCCGGCCGGTCCTCTCGACAGCCTCGATTGCGCCTTTGCATGCCCCGGGTCCCGAATGGGCAAGGGTCCAGCGGCCGATCGCCAACTTCGCCCTCGCGCTGCCTGACCTCGACGGCCAGCCGCTGCGCCTGGAGGCGCGCCGCGACCTGAACTCGGCCGCACGGGAAGAGGATATCCAGGCCGGCGAGCTGTCCTCGCCCAGGCCCCATGCCGCGCTGACGCTGAACCGGGACCTGCCACCGCGCACGGCGTCGTTCTTCGTCGACATCTCGCGCCGGGCCGCGCGCGGCGGTCTCTCGCTCGCGCGCAGCGCGCAGCCGACCGCCCTCGCCACCAAGTTCGGTGCGGTCGAGGTCGCCGACGTCACGCTCGAGGAGGCCTCCGTCACCAGGCACTGCCTCGCCTTCCGGCATCAGGCCGAGGGCGTGGCCTTCGGCTTCACGGGCTGGCTGTGCGGTGTCGCCGCGCGCCCCGCCGACCGCCAGCAGCTGGCCTGCATCATCGACCGCGTCACGCTGCTGGCCGCCGAGGACAAGGCCCTGCGCGCCCATTTCGGCAAGGCCGAGCTGGCCCGCCTGCCCAGCTGCATGCCGTCGAAGCTCCAGGCCGCGGGCCGCAAGGCCAGCTGGCTCGATCCCGAGCAGCCCGCCCCCCGCCTGCGCGGCCGCGGCGCCTGACCCAGCGTCCACGCACGAGAGCGTGAGAGCATCGCCTTTGCCGGAACGGCGCGGATCGGCTATCCGTTAACCGTCACCTGTCATGCTCGCGCGACCACCAGCGCCCGGAGATCCACATGCGCCTCGCCTACGCCGCCGCCGCGGCCCTCGCCATCGCTTCCTTCGCCGTCTCGGCCGCCGAGGCGCAGTCGCGCAAGCCGCTGCGCGTGATCGTCGAAGGCCGCTCCTGGCTGGATGCGGGCAAGGTCGTCCCCGTCGGCAAGTATGACAAGCACCTGTTCGCCGCCAACACCATCCCGCCGCTCGCGACAGGCAACATCAGCCAGCGCGGCGCTTTCGAGAACCTGCCCGACCGCTTCGCCGGGCCGAACCCCTTCGCCAACAGCTTCTTCGGACCTGCCGGCCGCTGAGCCTGTGGCCTGACACAAGAAAGCCCGCGCGACGCGGGCTTTCTGCATGGCTGTCGACAGGCGTCCTGGATCAACGCACCAGGATGTTCCTGAACTGCCACGGATCGGTCTGGTCGAGGTCTTCGGCGAAGAGCTTGCCGCGATCCTTGAGCGGGGTCCAGTCGGTGTAGAAGCCGTTGACCGGGCCGAGATAGGGCAGCTGCACCTCGAGGCAGCGCTTGTGGTCCATCTCGTCGGCCTCGACGATCCCCGCCTTCGGGTTCTCGAGCGCCCAGACAATGCCAGCCAGCACCGCGGACGTGACCTGCAGGCCCGTCGCGTTCTGGTAGGGCGCGATCGCCCGCGTCTCCTCGACCGAGAGCTGCGAGCCATACCAGTAGGCGTTCCTGCCATGGCCGTAGAGCAGCACGCCGAGCTCGTCGATACCGTCCACGATCTCAGCCTCGCCGAGGATGTGATGCTCGGTCTGCATCGTGCCGCCATTGCCGAACATCTCGTGCAGAGAGAGCACCGCGTCGTTGGCGGGGTGGTAGGCGTAGTGGCAGGTCGGCCGATAGACTGCCTTGCCGCCCTCGCGCACGGTGAAGTAGTCGGCGATCGAGATCGATTCGTTGTGCGTGACAAGGAAGCCGTATTGCGGCCCCGGCGTCGGGCACCAGGAGCGCACGCGGGTGTTGGCGCCCGGCTGCTCGAGGTAGATCGCCGCGCCGCAGCCCGCCTCGTGCGTCCTGCCGTTCTCCGGCATCCAGGTCTCGTGCGTGCCCCAGCCCAGCTCCGCCGGCTGCATGCCCTCGGAGAGGAAGCCCTCGACCGACCAGGTGTTGACGAACACGCCCATGGGCTTGGGATGCTTCGCGCGCTGGGTGTCGCGCTCGGCGATGTGGATGCCCTTGACGCCGACCTGGCGCATCAGCGCGCCCCATTCGGCGCGGCTCTTCGGCTCGGCGACGTCGAGCTTCATGTCGGCGGCGAGGTTCAGCAGCGCCTGCTTGACGAACCAGGACACCATGCCCGGATTGGCGCCGCAGCAGGACACGGCGGTGGGCCCGCCGGGCGACTTCGCCTTGGCCGCCAACACCGTCTCGCGCAGCGCGTAGTTGGTGCGCGCCGCGTTGCCGCCTGCATTGTTGAAGTAGAAGCCCGGCCAGGGCTCGACCACGGTGTCGATGTAAAGGACGCCGATCTCCCGGCAGAACTCCATGAGCTCGAGCGACGAGGTGTCGACCGACAGGTTGACGCAGAAGCCCTGCCCGCCGCCCTTGGTCAGCAGCGGCGTCAAGAGCTCGCGGTAGTTCTCGCGCGTCACCGCCTGATGAACGAAGCCGATCTGCCGTTGGTCTAGCAGCGCACGGTCGCGGTCATCGGGATCGACGACAACGAAGCGGCTCTTGTCGTAATGGAAGTGTCGCTCGATCAGCGGCAGCGTGCCTTTCCCGATCGAGCCGAAGCCGATCATCACGATCGGGCCGGTGATGGTGGCGTGGACAGGCCAGCTGGTCATGGTCGGTCTCCTGGGCGCCAGGGGCGCTGATGGGCGAAGGATGGGGTGGGGCTTCAAAACGGCAAGGAGCCGATGGCGTCAACAGTTTCCACGGGAAAGGGGAACCTGGATCGAATGCCGGATGTCATCTCCGGCGCGCAGCAGGCACGAGAAGGGGATCCAGGCCGCGCGCCGGGCCGCATAATGAAGCCCCTTCCCTTTCGCTTTGCTCCGGCCGGGTATGACCAAACAAGAGGTCAATCCTCGATCAGGGCCGCATTGGGCCTCGGCCGCTTTTGCGCGACCGAAAGGCCGATCACGCCAAAGACGGCGAGCCAGGTCGCGACCCTGATGACGGGCCTGAGCACGAAGCCGATCATGGCTCAGGCCGCCAGCCGGAGATCGGCATGCGCGCCGCGTCGGTCCCCGAGCCTTTCGCCGGTCGCGACCACCGGCCCCTCGGCGCCCGAGAGCGCTCCGGGGATGATCTCGAAGGCGAGGAAGCGGGCGCGCTCCACCGGACCTGGCAGGTCAAGCCCGGCGGGCGCCGGCTCGAAGCCGAAGCGCGCGTAATAGGGCGCGTCGCCCACCAGCATGACGAAGCGGTGGCCAGCCCTCGCCGCGCGCCACAGCGCCTCGCGCATCAGCTTGCCGCCGATGCCGAGCTTGCGGCTGTCCGCGTCGACCGCGAGCGGGCCGAGCAGGAGCCCGTCTCCGGCCGTGCCGGCCGCGACGCTCCACAGCCTGACCGTGCCGACGAGCTCCCCCTCGTGCTCGGCCGTGAGCGAGAGCCCGCGCGCAGGGCGGCGCTCCTCGCGCAGGCGCTCGGAGGTCTTCTCGAAGCGGGTTTCGCCGAAGGCGGCGTCCAGCAGCGCCTCGCGGGCGGTGAGGTCGGCGGCGATCTCGTCGCGGATCGTGACCATGTCCGTCTCCTTTGCCGGCTCGGCGCAGCGCGCCGCCGGCTCCGCGCGAAGGGGCGCGGACCAAAAACGAAGGGGTTTGGGGAAGGCGGCGGGGCTTGGTCGCCCCGCCGGTTCGATCCTCAGATCGTGTACTGCTTCAAGGGCGGGAAGCCGTTGAAGGCCACGGCCGAATAGGTCGTGGTGTAGGCGCCCGTGCCCTCGATCAGCACCTTGTCGCCGATCTCGAGCGAGAAGGGCAGCAGGTAGGGCGTCTTCTCGTACATCACGTCGGCCGAGTCGCAGGTCGGGCCGGCGAGCACGCACGGACCCATCTCCGAGCCGTCATGCTCGGTGCGGATCGCGTAGCGGATCGACTCGTCCATCGTCTCGGCGAGGCCACCGAACTTGCCGATGTCGAGATAGACCCAGCGCGCCGTGTCGGTCTCGCTCTTCTTCGAGATGAGCACGACCTCGGCCTCGATGATGCCGGCATTGCCGACCATGCCGCGGCCCGGCTCGATGATCGTCTCGGGAAGACGGTTGCCGAAGTGCTTCGAGAGCGCCCGGAAGATCGCGTCGCCATAGCGCGGCACGCCCGGGACGGGCTTGAGGTACTTCGTCGGGAACCCGCCGCCGAGGTTGACCATCGACAGGTTGATGCCGCGCTGCGCGCACTCCTGGAAGATGGCGGAAGCCGAAGCCAGCGCGCCATCCCAAGAGTTCACGTTGCCCTGCTGCGAGCCGACATGGAACGACACGCCGTAAGCCTCGAGACCGCGGCGATGCGCCTGCTCGAGGACGTCGGATGCCATTTCGGGCACGCAGCCGAACTTGCGCGAGAGCGGCCATTCGGCGCCCGCGCCGTCGCACAGGATGCGGCAGAACACCTTCACGCCCTTGGCGCCGGTGAGCGTCTTGGCGCGGGCGATCTTCTCGACCTCGGCGTCGCAGTCGACGGCGAACAGGCGCACGCCGAGCTCCATGGCGCGCGCGATGTCGCGCTCCTTCTTGATCGTGTTGCCGAAGGAGATGCGGTCCGCGGTCGCGCCGGCGGCCAGGCCCATCTCGATCTCCGCCACGGAGGCGCAGTCGAAGCAGGAGCCGAGCTTGGCGAGCAGGTGCAGCAACTCGGGCGCCGGGTTCGCCTTGACGGCATAGAACACGCGGGTGTCCGGCAACGCGCGGGCGAAGGCGAAGTAGTTGTCGCGCACGACCTCGAGGTCGACGACCACGCAGGGGCCATCGTCGCGTCGGCTGCGGAGGAATTCACGGATACGATCGGTCACGGCAGACTCCCTTCCCGTCGCAGGCCATGCGACAGAGCAAAACAATGAGCTGACTGACGACGAAACGATCCGCGGCGCGTTGGAGACGCCTACGGACCGGCTCGCTGCCGGTCGGGGGATTGCCATTGTTTGAAGGGTGTGACCCTCCGCACGCCGGGCAAGATGGACAAGCCTCTTCGGTTTCCCGCTCCGACCCTTTGGAGGGATCGGAATAAGACCAAAAAAGCCCGCTCCGTCGTTGCTTTAAGCTGCGTCCCCCATGGAGGATGGGGTTCGCCGGTTTCGCCTCCGGCTGCTGGTTTGTGTCGAGGTTCAGATCGAAGGCCGATTGCTCGGCATCCGATCCGGGAGTTGCGCCTCGAAGGGATATCCATCCCCCTCAACCTCACTCCGGACCTCAGGCGGCTGTGCAGAGTTTCCCCTGCATGCCCACCAACCAGCACGCGGCCACAGGCACGTGCGAAATTGGGCAGCCCTGATATAGGGAAACCGCCCCCCCGCCACAAGTGTTTTTTCAGCCCGATTCACGGCGGGCGCGAAAAGCTTTTGCAGCGCCCTAGACCGGACGCATTCATCCCACTAAGTGCATCGTGCAACGGCGGGATTTCGGCTTTTCGGCCGCGGTCTGGCCCCAGCGCGAGGCGTGGATTTCGACATGGTGTGCGTCAATCGTCGCGGCGTGCTGTCAGGGCTCGCCGCAGCCTTCGGGATGACGGCCGCTCCGGCTGCGCTTTTCGCCCAGCAGCAGCCCCCTCCGGCGCCTCCGGGCCCGCCGCCGGCGCCCCAGCGATTCGCCTTCGAGGACGTGGTTCGCCGCGCGCGCGACCTGTCGGGCCTGCCCTACGAGCCGCAGCCGGTGCAGTTGCCCGAGGCGCTGCAGAGGCTTGATTTCGACCAGTGGCGCGACATCCGCTTCCGCACGGAGCGCGCCTTCTTCGCGAACACGCCCTCGCCCTACAGGATGCACCTGTTCCATCTGGGCTTCCTGTTCACCCGGCCCGTCACGATCAACATCGTCCGCGACGGCTTCCCGACGCCGATCCCCTACGCCGCCAACCTGTTCGACTACGGCAAGACGCGCTTCTCGACGCCCTTGCCGGTGAATTCGGGCTTCGCCGGCTTCAGGCTGCATTTCCCGCTCAACGATCCGCGCGTCTTCGACGAGCTCGTCTCCTTCATCGGCGCCAGCTATTTCCGCCTTCTCGGCCGCGGCCAGAAATACGGGCTCTCCGCCCGTGGCCTCGCCATCGGCGCGGGCGTCAAGGATGGCGAGGAGTTTCCCTATTTCCGCGAGTTCTGGGTGGAGACGCCCGGCGCGGATTCGGACCGGGTCGTGGTCCATGCACTGCTCGATTCGCCATCGATCGCCGGCGCCTTCCAGTTCCTCATCTATCCGGGCCGCACCAGCGTCATGGCGGTGACGGCGCATCTCTTCCCCCGCCGCGAGATCGCCAAGCTCGGCCTCGCGCCGCTGACCTCGATGTTCTTCACCGGCGAGAACGACCGCCGCTTCTTCGACGACTACCGCTCGGAGCTGCATGATTCCGACGGGCTGCTGATCCATTCGGGCACCGGCGAGTGGATCTGGCGCCCGCTGCGCAATCCGAACGAGCAGGCCGTCTCCGCCTTCGTCGAGCGCAATCCCCGCGGCTTCGGCCTGATGCAGCGCGACAAGGTGTTCGAGCACTACCAGGACCTCGACCTCGCCTACGAACTGCGCCCCTCCTACTGGATCGAGCCTGAAGGCGAGTGGGGTGAGGGCCATGTCGAGCTGATCGAGCTGCCCACCACCGACGAGACCAACGACAACATCGTCGCGCTCTGGGCGCCGCGCACGCCGCTCGCGCCCGGCCGCGAGCACGTCATCCGCTACAGGCTGTCCTCGATCGCCAATGTGGACATGCTGCATCCGGGCGGGCGCGCCGTAAACACCTATCAGGCCCGGCCGAAGGCGCTCGGTTCGGGCGAAGCCGTGACGCCGGGCGCGCGCCGCTTCATCGTGGACTTCTCCGGCGGCGAGCTCGCCTTCCAGATGCAGGAACCCGAGAAGGTGGAAATCGTGCCGAGCGTGTCCGCAGGCCGCATCAACCGCGCCTTCGTCATCCCCAACCCCAAGATCGGCGGCTTCCGCGCCTTCATCGACGTGGTGATGGAGCCCGGCCAGACCGGCGATCTGCGCGCCTTCCTGCGCACGGGCCAGAAGGCGCTGACGGAGACCTGGACCTATCCCTGGCGGGGCGCGTGATGTCTCGGCTTCCTCCGCCCGTCATTGCGAGCGCAGCGAAGCAACCCAGTCGTCCGGCGCAGCGATGCTGGATTGCTTCGCTGCGCTCGCAATGACCGCCCTGCTCACGCCGCCAGCGTCATCATCGCCTCGATATCGCGAAGCGTCGGCAGGCCCGCCTCGTTGCCGAGATGCTGCACCTTGTGGGCGGAGGCGGCACGGGCGAAGCGGAAATGCGCGTCCCAGCCGGCGTCGGGCCGCGTGAGGTAGGAATGCATGTAGGCGCCGTGGAAGACGTCGCCCGCGCCGTTGGTGTCGATCACCTTTTCGGCCGGCACGGGCAGCGCCTCGTGATGCCGGCCCTGCCCGGTCTCGTCGTACCAGACCAGCCCCTTCTCCCCGAGCGTCACGCCGCCGATCGAACAGCCCTTCGTCTTCAGGTGCTCCAGCATCTCGACGGGCTTGAGCTGCATCTGCTCGCACAGGCGCTCGGACACCACCGCCACGTCGATGAAGCCGAGCAGTTCGGACGTGTTCGAGCGCAAGCCCCCGCCATCCAGCGAGGTCAGCACGCCGGCTTCCCGGCAGGCCTTCGCGTAGTGGAGCGCCGCGTCGGGCTGGTGGCCGTCGAGGTGCAGCGCCCGGCAGCCGCCGAGGTTGAGCATGGGGAACGGGTGCAGGTAATCGTCGTCGCGGCAGCGCAGGATGGCGCGCTTGCCGTCATGCGGCATGATGAAGGAGAGCGAGCTTTCCCTCACTTTGCGGCCATGCACCGGGATGCCGTAGCGCGCCGCCATGTCGAGGAACATGCGGCCCAGCCAGTCATCCGCGAGGGAGGAGAGCAAATCGGGCCTGACCCCCAGCTTCGCGCAGCAGAAGGCGGCGGTCACGGCGTTGCCGCCGAAGGAGACGGCATAGTCCTTCGCCACGGCCTTGTCGTCGCCGGTGGGGATCGTGTCGGCCAGGAACACGATGTCGATGTAGGTTTGGCCGATGAACAGGGCTTGCATGGCGTTCTGGGTCCTCAGCCGCCTGTCCGGGCGGTTTTGAGCCGGCGCTCCTTGCGGGCGGCTACGATTTCGATCTCGACCTTGAACTCCGGCCGCGTGAAGCCCGACACGATCACCAGCGTGGAGGCTGGCGGCGGGCTCGCCACATGCCGGTCGCGCGAGGCCATGTAGCCGGCCATGTGCGCCCGATCGGTGACGTAGGCGTTGATGCGCACGATGTCTGCGAACGCCATGCCCGCATCCTCGAGGATGGCGCCGATGTTGGCGAAGCACAGATCGGCCTGCGCCTCGGCGCCCTCCGGCACGCTGTCGTCGGCAGCGACGCCGAGCTGACCAGAGGCGAACAGCATCCTGCTACCGGCCTGAACCTCCATCGCATGCGAATACCGCGCGAAGGGCGGGCGCAGGGCGGCCGGGGTGCGCGCGCGGTTGGTGCTGCTGTTCGGCTTCGGCGGCTTGGCCATGTCGGTGTCCGGTCTGGGTGAGGCTGCGCGAACCGATGCGCCGCCGGATGCGACAGAATTGACGCTGGGCCGCCGCAGGGCAAGCGCCTAGGCTGGCATGGCTGTTGCAAGCCGAGCGCTCATTCAACCACGCGCCTGGCGCCGCCTGGAGACATGGTCATGACCGAAGCCAAATGGACCCGCCGTTCCGCCCTCGCCATGGGCGCCGGCTCGCTGGCGGCGCTCGCCGCCCCCGCACGGCTCAGCGCCCAGGGGCGCGACAAGCTGCGCTTCGGCACCAACTGGCTGGCGCAGGCCGAGCATGGCGGATTCTACCAGGCGGTGGCCGACGGCACCTACGCGAAATACGGCCTCGACGTGGAGGTGGTGCAGGGTGGCCCGCAGACCAATGGCCGGCTGATGCTGCTCACCGGCCGGCTCGACTACTACATGGGCGGCAACATGATCCAGCCCTTCCTGGCGGTGAAGGAGAACGTGCCTTCGGTCGTGGTTGCCTCCATCTTCCAGAAGGAGCCGCAATGCCTGATCGCCCATCCGGGCCAAGGCTATGACAGCTTCCTCGACCTCAAGAAGAGCAACAACATCATGCTCTCCAAGGAGGGCCAGGCCAGCTTCTTCCAGTGGATGAAGGCCGAGTTCGGCTTCCGTGACGAGCAGGTGCGGCCCTACACCTTCAACGCCGCGCCCTTCCTCGCCGACAAGCGCTCGGTGATGCAGGGCTACGTCACCTCGGAGCCCTACGCGATCGAGAAGGAGGCCGGCTTCAAGCCCGCCGTCTACCTCTTGGCGGACCATGGCTTCGACACCTACTCGACCATGATCGAGACCCGCGCCGACGTGGTGGCGCAGAAGGCCGACGTGACGCAGCGCTTCGTCGATGCCTCCGCCATCGGCTGGTACAACTACCTCTATGGCGACAACGCCGCAGCAAACGCCGCCATCAAGCGCGCCAACCCCGACATGACGGACGACAAGATCGCCGGCGGCATCGCCCTGATGAAGCAGTACGGCATCGTCGACTCGGGGGATTCGATCACGATGGGCATCGGCGCGATGACCGAGGCCCGGATGAAGAGCTTCTTCGACAAGATGGTGAAGGCCGGCGTCGTGCCGGCCGATCTCGACTACCGCAAATCCTACACCCTCGCCTTCGCGGGCAAGGGCGTCGGCGTCAATCTCAGGCCGAAGGGCTGATCGGCACGGCGCGAGCGCCGGGCTTCCGGCGCGATTCGGCTGTGAAGCGTCCGAAGCGGCTCTGGCTCCAGCGCCGCCGTTGACGCACAGTGATCGCTCCGTCGGGCCTTCGGGCCCGGCAGCCCCGCCCTGTCGTTTGCCGCCAGCCTCACTCCTCTGCCTCCCGGGCCCGACTGAATGCATATCGGACTTTCAAGCCTTCCCGTGGCCTCTCCCTACCGGCTGGCCAGCCTTCGCGCACCGGCCGCGCTGGTCGACGCGCCGGCGCTGGCCGCCGACCGGGAGGGCTTCGCCCTCATCGACCTCGTCATCGCCGATGGCCGCATCGCCTCGGTGCTGCCGGCCGGCTCCACCTCCCCGGACGAGGAGCCCGCGTTCGACATGAGGGGCGGCATCGCCTTTCCGCGTTTCGTCGAGGCGCACACCCATCTCGACAAGGGCCACATCTGGCCGCGCCGTCCCAACCCCGACGGCACCTTCATGGGCGCGCTGACATCCGTCATGGCCGACCGCGAGGCGAACTGGAACGCGGCGGATGTGCGAGCCCGCATGGAGTTCGCGCTGAAATGCGCCTTCGCCCACGGCACCGGCGCGATCCGGACGCACATCGATTCGGTCGGCCCGCAGATCGACATCTCCTGGCCCGTCTTCGCGGAGCTGCGCGCCGGGTGGGCCGGCCGGATCGAGCTTCAGGGCACGCCGCTCTTCGGCATCGACCATGCGGTCGACCCCGGCCACATGCGATCGGTCCTGGCGGCGGTGAAGCGCTACGGCTCGAACATCCTCGGCTGCGTCACCTATATGGGCCCCAATCTGAAGCCGGG
>JAIXZF010000333.1 GCA_027489835.1 Hyphomicrobiales bacterium | reverse complement strand
CAGACCGGGCCTGCCGGCAAGCAGGTCAACCGGCTCTACATCGAGGACGGCTCGGACATCGAGAAGGAGTTCTACCTCTCGATGCTGGTCGACCGCGAGACCTCCCGCATCGCCTTCGTGGTCTCCACCGAGGGCGGCATGAACATCGAGGACGTGGCGCACGACACGCCGGAGAAGATCATCACCTTCTCGGTCGATCCTGTCACCGGCGCGATGCCCCTGCATGGCCGCAAGGTCGCCAAGGCGCTGGGCCTTTCGGGCGATCTCGCCAAGCAGGCCGAGAAGCTGGTGGGCCAACTCTACGCGGCCTTCGTCGGCACCGACATGGCGATGCTCGAGATCAACCCGCTGATCATCACCAAGGATGGCCAGCTGAAGTGCCTCGACGCCAAGGTATCGTTCGACTCCAACGCGCTCTACCGCCATCCCGAGATCGTCGCGCTGCGCGACATCACGGAGGAGGACGAGAAGGAGATCGAGGCGTCGAAATACGACCTCGCCTATATCGCGCTCGACGGCACGATCGGCTGCATGGTCAACGGCGCCGGCCTCGCCATGGCGACGCTCGACATCATCAAGCTCTACGGCGCCGAGCCCGCCAACTTCCTCGACGTGGGCGGCGGCGCCTCGGAGGAGAAGGTCACGGCGGCGTTCAAGATCATCACCGCCGACCCGCAGGTGAAGGGCATCCTCGTCAACATCTTCGGCGGCATCATGAAGTGCGACGTCATCGCGCGCGGCGTGATCGGCGCGGTGAAGGCGGTCGGCCTCAAGGTGCCGCTGGTGGTGCGCCTCGAAGGCACCAATGTCGAGGAAGGCAAGGCGATCATCAACCAGAGCGGTTTGAACGTCATCTCCGCCGACGATCTCGATGACGCTGCCCAGAAGATCGTCAAGGCCGTGAAGGGCTGAAGGAAGTCAGATGTCCATTCTCATCGACAAGAACACCAAGGTCATCTGCCAGGGCTTCACCGGGAAGAACGGCACCTTCCACTCCGAGCAGGCGCTGGCCTACGGCACGAAGATGGTCGGCGGCACCTCGCCGGGGAAGGGCGGCATGACCCATCTGGGCCTGCCGGTCTTCGACACGGTGCAGGAGGCGGTCGCCGCCACGGGCGCGACCGCGACCGTGATCTACGTGCCGCCGCCGGGCGCGGCCGACGCCATCCTCGAGGCGATCGACGCGGAGGTTCCGCTCGCGGTCTGCATCACTGAGGGCATCCCGGTGATGGACATGGTCAAGGTCAAGCGCGCCCTCGAAGGCTCGAAGACCCGGCTGATCGGACCGAACTGCCCGGGCGTGGTCACCGCCGGCGAAAGCAAGATCGGAATCATGCCGGCCAACATCTTCAAGCCGGGCTCGGTCGGCATCGTCTCACGCTCCGGCACGCTGACGTACGAAGCCGTGTTCCAGACCACGCGCGAGGGCCTCGGCCAGACCACAGCCGTCGGCATCGGCGGCGACCCGGTCAAGGGAACCGAATACATCGACATGCTGGAAATGTTCCTCGCCGATCCCCATACTCACTCAATCATCATGATCGGCGAGATCGGCGGCTCGGCCGAGGAAGACGCCGCCCAGTTCATCAAGGACGAGGCGAAGCGCGGCCGAAGCAAGCCCATGGTCGGCTTCATCGCCGGCCGCACGGCGCCTCCCGGCCGCCGCATGGGCCATGCCGGCGCCATCATCTCCGGCGGCAAGGGCGGCGCCGAGGACAAGATCGCGGCGATGGAAGCAGCTGGCATCAGGGTGTCGCCCTCGCCCGCTCGTCTCGGCAAGACACTCGTGGAAGTGCTGAAGGGCTGAGCGCCGGCGCCATGAAGATGTCGGACATTGCTTTCGGGACAACGGATTGGTCGGCCATCGCGCCGACCACCCATCCGGGCGATGCCGGCGTCGCCACCTGGCGCACGAGAACATTCGGGCCTGAGGACAATCCGGTCCGGGTCCGAATGGTTGAATACAGCGCCGGCTACGAGTCCGACCACTGGTGCCAGAAGGGACATATCCTTCTGTGCATCGAAGGCGAACTCGATACCCGGCTGGCGGATGGGCGCAGCTTCACGCTGCTTCCGGGAATGAGCTATCAGGTGGCGGACGGCGCGGAGCCGCATCGTTCGTCGACAAAAACAGGCGCACGACTTTTCGTCGTCGATTGATGCGAGGAACACCATGGGACGCCAGGACGCCAACGACGTGTTCGCCCAGACCTCGTTCCTCTACGGAGGCAACGCGGCCTACATCGAGGATCTCTATGCGCGCTATCAGGCCGATCCGGCCTCGGTGGATGCCGACTGGCAGGCCTTCTTCGGCGCGCTGAAGGACGAGGCCGGCACCGCCGCCAAGGATGCCCGCGGCGCCTCCTGGCAGCGTCCGAACTGGCCGATCCATGCCAATGGCGAGCTGATCTCCGCGCTCGACGGCAACTGGGCGCAGGTCGAGAAGAATGTCGGCGACAAGCTCAAGGGCAAGGCGCAGGCCAAGGGCGTCGAGCTCAGCCAGGCGGACGTGCAGCAGGCGACGCGCGACTCGGTCCGCGCGCTGATGCTCATCCGCGCCTACCGCATGCGCGGCCATCTTCATGCCAAGCTCGACCCGCTGGCGATCGAGGCGCCCAAGAGCCATGAGGAGCTCGAACCGGCGTCCTACGGCTTCACCGAGGCCGATCTCGACCGCAAGATCTTCATCGACAAGGTGCTGGGGCTGGAGTTCGCCTCCATCCGCGAGATGGTCGCCATCCTCGAGCGCACCTACTGCCAGACCATCGGCGTTGAATTCATGCACATCTCGGATCCGGCCCAGAAGGCCTGGATCCAGGAGCGCATCGAGGGGCCGGACAAGGAGATCGCCTTCACCCGCGAGGGCAAACGCGCCATCCTCAACAAGCTGGTCGAGGCCGAGGGCTTCGAAAAGTTCATCGACCTGAAATACACCGGCACCAAGCGCTTCGGCCTCGATGGCGGGGAATCGCTCATTCCGGCGCTCGAGCAGATCATCAAGCGCGGCGGCAACCTCGGCGTGAAGGACATCGTCTTCGGCATGGCCCATCGCGGCCGGCTGAACGTGCTGACGCAGGTGATGGCCAAGCCGCACCGGGCGCTGTTCCACGAGTTCAAGGGCGGCTCGGCAGCCCCCGACGACGTGGAAGGCTCGGGCGACGTGAAGTACCATCTCGGCGCTTCGTCCGACCGCGAGTTCGACGGCAACAAGGTCCACCTGTCGCTGACGCCCAACCCGTCGCATCTCGAGATCGTCGATCCCGTGGTGCTCGGCAAGGTGCGCGCCAAGCAGGACCAGCTCGCCGACATCGTGGAGCGCACGAAGGTGATGCCGCTGCTGATCCATGGCGATGCGGCGTTCGCCGGCCAGGGCGTGGTGGCGGAATGCCTCGGGCTCTCGGGGTTGAAGGGTCACCGCACCGGCGGCTCGATCCACTTCATCATCAACAACCAGATCGGCTTCACCACCTATCCGCGCTATTCGCGCTCCTCGCCCTATCCGTCCGACGTGGCGAAGATGGTCGAAGCGCCGATCTTCCACGTGAATGGCGACGATCCGGAGGCGGTGGTGTTCGCGGCCAAGGTCGCGACCGAGTTCCGCCAGAAGTTCCACAAGCCGGTCGTGATCGACATGTGGTGCTACCGCCGCTTCGGCCACAACGAGGGCGACGAACCGGGCTTCACCCAGCCGCTGATGTACAAGAAGATCCGGGGCCACAAGTCGACACTGGAGCTCTACGGCGCCAAGCTGCTGGCCGAGGGCGTGGTCACCGAGGCCGAGATCGAGGGCATGAAGGCCGAATGGAAGAACCGCCTCGAAGGCGAGTTCGAGGCCGCTCTCGGCTACAAGCCCAACAAGGCCGACTGGCTGGACGGCAAGTGGGCCGGCCTCAAGGCGATCAAGGAAGACGCGGACGATCCGCGCGCCGGAGCGACGGGGGTTCCCGCCGAGACCCTGCGCGAGATCGGCGAGCGGATCACCACGGTGCCGGCCGGCTTCACCGTCCACAAGACCATCCAGCGCTTCCTCGACAGTCGCCGGAAGGCCATCGAGACCGGCGAGGGCATCGACTGGGCGACCGCCGAGGCGCTGGCCTTCTCCTCGCTGCTGCTCGAAGGCCATCCGGTCCGGCTTTCGGGACAAGATTGCGAGCGCGGCACCTTCTCGAGCCGCCATTCCGTGCTGATCGACCAGGAGACCGAAGGGCGCCACACCTCCTTCAACCATATCCGCGAGGGCCAGTCTCGCTACGAGGTCATCAACTCGATGCTCTCGGAGGAGGCGGTGCTCGGCTTCGAGTATGGCTACTCGCTGTCGGAACCCAACGCGCTGGTGTGCTGGGAAGCGCAGTTCGGCGACTTCGCCAACGGCGCGCAGGTGCTGTTCGACCAGTTCATCTCGTCGGGCGAGCGCAAATGGCTGCGCATGTCCGGCCTCGTCTGCCTCCTGCCGCATGGCTATGAGGGGCAGGGACCGGAGCATTCCTCCGCCCGCCTCGAGCGCTTCCTGCAGATGTGCGCCGAGGACAACATGCAGGTGGCGAATTGCTCGACCCCGGCCAGCTACTTCCACATCCTGCGGCGGCAGCTCAAGCGCGAGTTCCGCAAGCCGCTGATCCTGATGACGCCGAAGTCGCTGCTGCGCCACAAGCGCTGCGTCTCGGACATCAAGGACATCGCCGAGGGCTCGACCTTCCACCGGGTGCTGCGCGACGATGCCGAGACCAAGAAGGGCGAGGCCATCAAGCTCGCCAAGGACGCCAAGATCCGGCGCGTCGTGCTGTGCTCGGGCAAGGTCTATTTCGACCTCTACGAGGAGCGCGAGAAGCGCGGCATCGACGACATCTACCTCCTGCGCGTCGAGCAGCTCTATCCGTTCCCGCTGAAGTCGTTGGCCAACGAACTCGCCCGCTTCAAGGGCGCGGACGTGGTGTGGTGCCAGGAGGAACCCAAGAACATGGGCTCGTGGAGCTTCGTCGAGCCCTATCTCGAATGGGTGCTCGGCCATGCCGGCGGCAAGGCCAAGCGCGCGCGCTATGTCGGCCGCCCGGCCTCCGCCGCCACCGCGACGGGGCTGATGTCCAAGCATCTCGCCCAGCTCAAGGCCTTCCTCGACGAGGCCTTCGCGGCCTGATCTCCCCCGCTCGCTTCCTGGCGAACCCACCGGCGACCTCACCGACAGCAAGGGCTACCTGACATGGCCACCGAAATCCGCGTTCCCACCCTCGGCGAATCCGTCACCGAGGCCACCATCGGCAAGTGGTTCAAGAAGCCCGGAGACGCCATCAAGGCCGACGAGCCCCTGGTGGAGCTCGAGACCGACAAGGTGACGCTCGAGGTCAACGCGCCCTCGGCCGGCGTGCTCGGCGAGATCGTGGCGAAGGAAGGCGAGACGGTCGGCGTCGCGGCCCTGCTCGGCATGATCACGGCCGGCGGCGCGGCCGCCGCTGCGCCGGCGCCCAAGGCCGAGGCGCCAAAGCCCGCCGCCCCTGCTCCTGCAGCCCCGGCTCCTGCTCCCGCCGCCCCGGTGAAGGCCGCCGATTCCGGCCCCGCTGTGGCCCGCCTCGCCGCCGAGAGCGGAGTGAACCCGGCATCCGTCGTGGCGAGCGGCAAGGATGGGCGCGTCACCAAGGGCGACATGCTGGCGGCCATCGCGGCCGGCCCCGCTGCCCCTGCGCCCGCCGCGCCCGCGCCCGTGGCGGTCCGCGCGCCGGTCGCGGTCGACGACGCCTCCCGCGAGGAGCGCGTCAAGATGACCAAGCTGCGCCAGACCATCGCGCGCCGCCTGAAGGAGGCGCAGTCCAACGCGGCCATGCTGACCACCTTCAACGAGGTGGACATGACCAACGTCATGGCCCTGCGCAACCAGTACAAGGATCTGTTCGAGAAGAAGCACGGCGTGAAGCTCGGCTTCATGGGCTTCTTCGTGAAGGCCTGCGTGCAGGCGCTGAAGGAGCTGCCCGCCGTCAACGGCGAGATCGACGGCACCGACATCATCTACAAGAACTACTACCATATCGGCGTGGCGGTCGGCACCGAGAAGGGCCTCGTCGTGCCCGTGGTCCGCGAGGCCGACACGCTCGGCATCGCCGGCGTCGAGAAGACGATCTCCGATTTCGGCAAGCGCGCCCGCGACGGCGCGCTGAAAATCGAGGAGATGCAGGGCGGCACCTTCACCATCTCGAATGGCGGCGTCTACGGCTCGCTGATGTCGACGCCCATCCTCAACGCGCCCCAAAGCGCGATCCTGGGCATGCACAAGATCCAGGAACGTCCCATGGTGGTTGGCGGGCAGATCGTCGTGCGCCCCATGATGTACCTCGCGCTCAGCTACGATCACCGCATTATCGACGGCAAGGAGGCGGTGACCTTCCTCGTGCGCGTCAAGGAAAGCCTCGAGGATCCGGCGCGGCTCGTGATGGATCTGTGATTGTGGCTGCAGTCCCGTCCGGCAAGGAGCCACAAGGATGACCACAGAACTGACCGTGCTGGCATGGGGCATCGTTCTTGTGCTCGCCCATATCGTCCTTCAGGCAAGCCTTGCCGTCCTCAGCCTCGGGCTGCCCTACGCACTTGGAAACCAGGATGAGGGGCGCCAGGAAAGCGGCCTCATCGCTCGCAGGGCCCGCAAAGCGCTGCGGAACATGCTTGAAACCTTTCCGGTCTTCGTCGCGCTGGCTTTGGCCCTGGCTGTCACGAACAAATCGGGAGGCATCGCCGCCACAGGCGCGATGATCTGGATCTGGGCACGGGTCGGCTATCTTGCGATCACGCTGGCAGGCGTCCCGTACGCGCGCACCCTCGTCTGGACCGTCTCACTCATTGGCCTGATCATGATGACGGCCAGGCTGCTAGGCTGAAGAGGCCGGCGTGCCAGCGGCGGATCAGCGGCGTCCGGCCATCGCAGGCGAGCATCGGCGGCGGCACTGGGATTTAATCGGCCTGGTCGCGGTTGCAGCCCTGTTTCAAGCCGGCACCTGGCTCGGCCTCGCCCAAGGCGCGTTCGTGTTCTGGGACTCCATTCACGCTTTCTACTTCCAGCAAAGCTACTCGGCGGGCATGCTGCCGCTCGGCATGACGGGGCTGCTGCTGGCGGCTGCGGCGTGCCTGCTGCTCCGGCGTCCCGCCTGGGCCGCGGTCCCGGCCTTCGCCGCCATGATCCTGAGCCTGGTCATGCTGCCGCGGCTGGGGAACGCTTCGCTCCTCCATCCGTTGATCCACCCGATGCAGCTTGTCGGCTGGGCCGCCATCGTTTGCACATGGTTGGGCTGCCTCATGATCCTCGTGCGCGCCGGACGCCGCGACTTCCGCTGATTCCGGCAGGCCTCGTCCGCCGGAGCCCCTGTCCCGGCGCCGCCGCCGGGCGCGCGCCACGGAGACATGATGCCCCACCCGACCGGAACGGCCATGCCAGGCGCGGCCACGCGCCGTGGCGGCGAGATCGCGGCGCTGCAATATGCCCGGGCAGCCGCTGCGCTGCTTGTGCTCCTGTTCCATACGGAGGAGTTGCTCGGCGCCTACTTCCCGGTCACCGCCGGCTGGCGGTTTTTCGCCGGCGGCTCGTCGGGCGTCGAGTTCTTCTTCGTTCTCAGCGGCTTCATCATCCATCATGCCCACAGGCGCGATCTCGGACACCCTGAGCGCTTCGGCACGTTCTGGCAGAAGCGCTTCATCCGCATCCTGCCGATGTTCTGGCTGGTGATCGTGCCCCTCGGCCTGGTTTACCTTGCCTCGCCCGACCTCGGCGCCGACCGCGACCTGACGCCCGGCCGCTGGCTGCGGGATCTGCTGCTCATCCCACGCCCCGACAAGCTGACGCTGCCGCCGGCTTGGACGCTGCAGCACGAGCTGATGTTCTACGGCGTCTTCGGCCTGATGATCCTGAACCTCAGGCTCGGCGCGATCGCCTTCGTGGCCTGGCAGGCCGCCTGCCTCGCGACCCTGGTCGGCGGGCTGCTGCCATCGAGCTATCTCGATCCGCGCAACAAGTTCCTCGGCGTCTACAATTTCGGCTTCGCCTTCGGCCTCGGCGTCGCGCTGCTCCATGGCCGGCTCGCGGCGTGGCTCACCCCGGCCCGGACCGCCGCGCTGGGGTGCGCCGTGCTGGCCGGGCTCGCGGTGATGTATCACGCCGCCTACGCCAACGCCTTCGGCGGCGCGCTGTCGTTCATGAACGGGCATGACGCGCCGTCCCGCGTCGCCTATTTCGCGCTCTATGCCGGCGCCATCCTGTTCCTGATCAGCATTCCGAACCTGTCGCGGCCATGGCTGGACAGGACGCTCGGCGTGGTGGGGGCGGCATCGTTCACGCTGTACCTGACGCACCAGCCGGTCTCGTCGGCGCTGTTCAAGCTCTTCGGCGCCGTCTCGGCCGACGATTTCCTGGCGCCGTGGCTCGCCTTCATCCTCGTCGTGGCGGCGACGGTCGCCGCCGCCATCGCCGTGCACAGGCTGGTGGAACAGCCGATGACGCGATATCTGCGCGACAGGCTCATGCGGCAGCACGATACGGCAAATGTCGGATCGACGGAGGTCGCGAAGTCCTGATAGAGAGCGCAGCAACTCCGCTTGGCCCGACCGGGCGCGCTTTGTCCCGCAGACGAGGAATACCATGGCTTATGATCTGATCGTCATCGGCACCGGCCCCGGCGGCTATGTGTGCGCCATCCGCGCCGCGCAGCTCGGCCTCAAGGTCGCCGTGGTGGAGAAGCGCAAGACCCATGGCGGCACCTGCCTCAACATCGGCTGCATTCCCTCCAAGGCCATGCTGCACGCTTCCGAGCTGTTCGAGGAGGCCGGCCACGGCTTCGAGGCGCTGGGCATCAAGGTGGGCAAGCCCGCGCTCGATCTGCCGGCCATGATGAAGCACAAGCAGGAGACGGTGGACGCCAACGTCAACGGCGTCGCCTTCCTGCTCAAGAAGA
This sequence comes from Hyphomicrobiales bacterium, assembly GCA_027489835.1. Taxonomy (GTDB): domain Bacteria; phylum Pseudomonadota; class Alphaproteobacteria; order Rhizobiales; family Beijerinckiaceae; genus Allobosea. The sequence goes on along the minus strand of JAIXZF010000333.1, from coordinate 916 downwards.
ACAAGGTCGACGCCTTCCACGGCCTCGGCACGATCGAGGCGGCCGGCAAGGTCAAGGTGACGGCCGAGGACGGTTCCTCGCAGGTTCTCGAAGCCAAGAGCATCGTCATCGCCACCGGCTCGGAGCCATCCGGCCTGCCGGGCATCGCCATAGACGAGAAGACCGTCGTGACCTCCACCGGCGCGCTCGAGCTCGAAAAGGTGCCGGGCCGCCTGCTGATCATCGGAGCGGGCGTGATCGGGCTCGAACTCGGCTCGGTCTGGGGCCGGCTCGGCGCGAAGATCACCGTGGTCGAATATCTCGACCGCATCCTGCCGGGCATGGACTCCGAGGTCGCCAAATCCTTCCAGCGCATCCTCGAGAAGCAGGGCATGGAGTTCCACCTCTCGGCCAAGGTGACCAAGGTCGAGGCCGGGGCCGCCGGCGCCAGGGTCACGGTGGAGCCAGCCGCCGGTGGCGAGGCCAAGGTCATGGAGGCCGATATCGTGCTGGTCGCGGTCGGGCGCCGGCCGAACACGGACGGGCTCGGGCTCGAGGCGGCCGGCATCGCCACCGAGCGGGGCCGCATCGTCACCGGCGAGCATTACGAGACCAGCGTGCCGGGCATCTACGCCATCGGCGATGTCGTGAAGGGCCCGATGCTGGCGCACAAGGCCGAGGATGAGGGCGTGGCGATCGCCGAGAACCTCGCCGGCAAGGCCGGCCACGTGAATTACGGCGTCATTCCCGGCGTGGTCTACACCATGCCCGAGGTAGCGACGCTCGGGCAGACCGAGGACGAGCTCAAGGCGGCGGGCGTCGCCTACAAGGCCGGCAAGTTCCCCTTCACCGCCAATGGACGCGCCCGCGCCATGCGCGCCACGGACGGCTTCGTGAAGGTGCTGGCCGACGCCGCCACCGACCGGGTGCTGGGCGT
>JAIXZF010000445.1 GCA_027489835.1 Hyphomicrobiales bacterium | reverse complement strand
TTGCCGTAATCCTCGCACATCAGGCGGGTCATCGCGTCCATGACCTGCCGCGGCTTCTGGGCCGAGGCGCCGTTGTCGAGATAGACCAGCGGCTTGCCGTAGACCTCGCGCGCCAGGATGGGAAAATCCCCCCGGATGGCGGCGACGTCATAGGGCTTGGTGGCGATGTTCATGGCGATTCCCGCTTGTTCCGTCATCCGGCGAAGGCCGCGCCGGCCGCAAGGCCGGATGCGGAGCACCCGGCCTTTCAGAAGCGATCAGACTCCCGCCGACTTGCTGGCGGCACGTGCGGCCAGCCATTGCTGGACCAGCCCATGCAGCACGCTGCGCACCGGCTCGTTCTCGATGAAGTCGATCGCCTCGCCCACGAAGCTCTCGATCATCAGCGACTCGGCCTCGGGTTTCGCGATGCCGCGCGACATCAGGTAGAACAGCAGCTCGTCATCCAGCGCCCCGCAGGTCGCGCCATGGGCGCAGGCCACGTCATCGGCGAAGATCTCGAGTTCGGGCTTGTTGTACATCGCCGCGTCCTCGCTGAGCAGGACCGCATTGGACGCCATGCGCCCGTCGGTCTTCTGCGCGTGCGGCTGGACGATGATCTTCCCCTGGAAGACGCCGGAGGCCTGATCGTCCACGATGGTGCGGAACAGCTCGCGGCTCTCGCCGCCCGGCTCCGCCGCATGCTCCACGACCAGCGTCGAATCGGCATGCTGCGAGCCCTTCAGCAGCGTCGCGCCGTTGATCTGGGCACGGGCATCGGCGCCCGAGAACCGCGCGAAGACCTGATGGCGAACGACGGCGCCCGAGAGCGCGACGTTGACCGAGGTCAGCGACGTTCCCGCACCGAGATCGGCCGTGACAGTCGAGAGCGCCACGGCGGCGGCGCTTTCAAGCCCGAGGCGGACATGCTGCACGACCGCGCCGTCGCCGGCGATGATCTCCAGCGCGGTGTTGGGCTGGTGAGCGAGCGCACCGCCCCCCTCATGGCTCTCGACCAGCGTGATCTTGGCGCCTGTACCGACCACAAGCAGGCTGCGCGCCGCCGTCGCGACAGGCGAAGCGCCGCTGGTGACGAAGCGCAGCATCAGCGGAGGGTCGATCTCCGCGCCATCCGCGACATGGATGATCGCGCCGTCGGTCATGAAGGCTGTGTTCAGCGACAGCGCCAGATCGGACTGCGCGAGCGCCAGCGTGCCGAGCTTGGCCAAAAGCGGGTGGCCGGCCGTGAGCGCCTCGGCGAGCGAGATGATCGTCACGCCGGCGGGCACGGCGCCGTCCGTCCCGACATGGTGGCCGTTGACGAAGGACAGCGTGACGGCCCCGATGCCGGCGAAGGGGCTCGGCCCCTTGAGCGCCACCACGGTCTCGGCCTCGTTCGGCTTTGCGGCCAGGGGCGCAGCCTCGCGCATCGCCGCGCGCAAATCGGTGTACTTCCACGCCTCGACGCGGCGCGTCGGCAGGCCGGCAGCAGCGAAGCGCGCATGGGCGGCGGCGCGCCCGGCCGCATGGCCCGGGAGCGAAGCCTTGAGCGCCGGGAAGCGTTCGATCAGCGCCATTTCGGCGGCGCTGCGGATGGGGGTGACCTTCGCGTTCATGCCGACCTCACGCAGCGCTCTGGTAGTCGCGATAGCCATTGGCCTCGAGTTCGAGCGCGAGTTCGGGACCGCCGGTCTTGACGATCTGGCCGCGGCTCATGACGTGGACCGTGTCCGGCTTGATGTAGTCGAGCAGGCGCTGGTAGTGCGTGATGACGAGGAAGGCGTGCTCGGGGTCGCGGCGGGCGTTAACGCCCTCGGCCACGATCTTGAGCGCGTCGATGTCAAGGCCGGAATCGGTCTCGTCCATGATCGACATCTTGGGCTCGAGCAGGGTCATCTGCAGGATTTCCATGCGCTTCTTCTCGCCGCCGGAAAAGCCGACATTGAGCGGCCGGCGCAGCATGTCCTTCGGGATGCCAAGACGATCGGCCGCGCCGTTCACACGCTTGATGAAGTCCGGCGTGGTCAGCTCCGCCTCGCCGCGCTGCTTGCGCTGGGCGTTCATCGCGGCCTTCAGGAAGGTCATCGTCGCGACGCCGGGGATTTCCATCGGATACTGGAAGGCGAGGAAGAGGCCCGCCGCAGCGCGCGCGTCAGGGTCCATCTCGAGCAGGTTAACGCCGTCGAGCAGCACCTCGCCATCCATCACCTCGTAATCCGGCTTGCCGGCGATGACATAGGACAGCGTGGACTTGCCCGAGCCGTTCGGGCCCATGATGGCCGCGACCTCGCCCTTGTGGACCTTGAGGGTGAGGCCGTTGAGGATGACCTTGTCCTCGTCGGCGATCTTGACGTGCAGGTTGTTGATTTCGAGCATGGTGCCCTCTTGCAGTTTGGAGGCGTCGTGCGTGGGCTTGCGCCAAGCGCCCACGCCAGTGTGAGCGAAAAAAACGTGGATGGTCGGGTCAAGCCCGACCATGACGGTCGAGGTTCAGCCGACCGAGCCTTCGAGGCTGATCGAAATCAGCTTCTGCGCTTCCACCGCGAATTCCATTGGCAGTTGCTGGAGCACGTCCTTGACGAAGCCGTTGACGATGAGGGCCGTGGCGTCCTCGGCGGAGAGGCCGCGCTGCATGCAGTAGAACAGCTGGTCCTCGGATATCTTCGAGGTGGTGGCCTCGTGCTCGAACGTCGCCGTCGAGGTCTTGCTCTCGATGTAGGGCACGGTGTGCGCGCCGCAGGCATTGCCGATGAGCAGCGAGTCGCAGTTCGTGAAGTTGCGGGCGTTCGTCGCCTTGCGGTGTGCCGAGACGAGGCCGCGATAGGTGTTCTGCGAACGCCCGGCGCTGATGCCCTTCGAGATGATGCGGCTCGTCGTGTTCTTGCCGAGATGGATCATCTTGGTGCCGCTGTCGACCTGCTGCATGCCGTTCGACACGGCGATGGAGTAGAACTCGCCACGCGAATTGTCGCCGCGCAGGATCACGGACGGATACTTCCAGGTGATCGCTGAGCCGGTCTCGACCTGCGTCCAGCTGATCTTGGAGTTCTTGCCGCGGCAGTCGCCCCGCTTGGTGACGAAGTTGTAGATGCCGCCCTTGCCCTCGGCGTCGCCCGGATACCAGTTCTGCACGGTCGAGTACTTGATCTCGGCATCGTCCATGGTGACGAGCTCGACCACGGCCGCGTGGAGCTGGTTTTCGTCGCGCTGCGGGGCCGTGCAGCCTTCGAGATAGCTCACATAGGAGCCTTCCTCGGCGATGATGAGCGTGCGCTCGAACTGGCCGGTGTTCTTCTCGTTGATCCGGAAATAGGTCGACAGCTCCATCGGGCAGCGCACGCCCTTGGGGATGTAGACGAAGGAGCCATCGGTGAAGACGGCCGTGTTGAGCGTGGCGTAGTAGTTGTCGGTGGGGGGAACGACCGTGCCGATATACTTGCGCACCAGCTCGGGATGCTCCTGCAACGCGTCCGAAATCGAGCAGAAGATGACGCCGGCCTTGGCCAGCTCCTCGCGGAAGGTCGTGACGACCGAGACCGAATCGAACACGGCATCGACCGCGACGCGGTTCTTCGGCTCGACGCCAGCCAGGATCTCCTGCTCGCGCAGCGGGATGCCCAGCTTCTTGTAGGCATCGAGAATGGCGGGATCGACCTCGTCCAGCGACTTCGGCGCGCCGTTCATCTTGGGCGCGGCGTAATAGTA
>JAIXZF010000356.1 GCA_027489835.1 Hyphomicrobiales bacterium | reverse complement strand
CTCCTGCCAGTTCACGAAGGTGAGCCCGGCCACCGAGGCCGGCGCCGCCGCGCCCTGGCACCAGACGGGCAGGCCGGTGCTCAGCACGCCGGCGAGGTCGCGCACGACGCCGTCGGTGATGAGGCCCGCGACCTTCTTCTTCGCCATGCGAGCGCACAGGATGTCGCCGAAGATGCCGGCATCGGTGATGCCCAGCGCGCTGGCGACCGCGATGCAGCCCTCGGGCATCGCCTCGATCGCGGCGCGGGTGGAGATTGGCGACGACCATGATTCAGGCGTGGCGAGGTCCTCCCGCGCCGGCACGAAGCGCAGCGTGAAGGCGCGCCCGACCAGACGCTTCTGGCCGGTCCTGATCGGCTTCGAGCCGCGCATCCAGACATTGCGCAGCCCCTTCTTGAGCAGGATCGTCGTGATGGTGGCGGTGGTCACGCCGGACAGCGTGGAGATCACGGCGGCGTCCAGCGGCAGGGGAGCGATGGTCATGAACAGAGGCGTCTTTCGGCAAGGTTTCGCATCGTCTTGTCGGATGATTGCGCCATCATGGCAATGGCGCCCCAGTGCAAGGCGGTCATCCCCGCGTTGCGTTCGCTGGGTGGCCGTTCGTGCCGCCAGCGCGCGCGTCCGCGTGTGATCCTTCAGCCCGCGCGCAGCAGGCGCACCGCCGCGTCCCGCTCGAAGATGTAGAGCAGTAGCCTCAGCGCCTCGCCCCGCGTGCTGATCAGCTCCGGGTCGCGCTCGACCACGAGCCGCGCATCGTCGCGCGCCGCGCCCAGCAAATCACCATCGATCTCCGGCCGCGCGATGCGGAAGCCGGGCATCCCCGATTGGCGCGTGCCCAGCACCTCGCCCTCGCCGCGCAGCTTGAGGTCTTCCTCGGCGATGCGGAACCCGTCCTCGGTCTCGCGCATGATGGCGATCCGCGCCTCCGCCACCGGTCCAAGCGGGCCCTTGTAAAGCAGGATGCAGGTGGAGGCGGCCGAGCCGCGGCCGATGCGGCCCCTCAACTGGTGCAACTGGGCCAACCCGAAGCGCTCCGCATGCTCGATGACCATCACGCTGGCGTTCGGCACGTCGACGCCGACCTCGATCACGGTGGTGGAAACGAGCACGGCAGTTTCGCCCGCCACGAAGCGCGCCATCGCCGCGTCCTTCTCGCGCCCCGGCATCTGGCCATGCAGCAGGCCCACCCGCTCACGAAACGCCTCGCGCAGATCGTTGAAGCGGTCGGTCGCGGCGGCGACGTCGAGCGTCTCACTTTCCTGCACCAGCGGACAGACCCAATAGACCTGCGCGCCCACCGCGATGGCGCGGCCGACCGCTCCCACCACCTCGTCATACCGGTCGAGCGAAACCGCGCGGGTCGTGATGGGCTGGCGGCCGGCAGGCTTTTCGCGCAGCACGGACACATCCATGTCCCCGAACCAGGTCAGCGCCAGCGTGCGCGGAATCGGCGTCGCGGTCATCACCAGGATGTCGACGCCCTCGCCCTTGGCGCCGATGGCGAGGCGCTGATGCACGCCGAAGCGGTGCTGCTCGTCGACGACGGCCAGCCCCAGGTCGTGGAAGGCGACATGCTCCTGAAACAGCGCATGGGTGCCGACGACAATGTGGATCGAGCCATCCGCCAGCCCTGCGAGCACGCGGGCCCGCTCCTGGCCCTTCTCGCGCCCGGTCAGCAGCGCGAGCCTGAGCCCGATGGCACGGGCGAGGTTGTCGAGCCGCATTGCGTGCTGCCTTGCCAGGATCTCGGTCGGGGCCATCAGCGCCGATTGCCGCCCGGCCTCGGCCGCGCTGGCCATGGCCAGCATCGCTACCGCCGTCTTGCCGGAGCCGACATCGCCCTGCAGCAGCCTGAGCATCCGCTCGGGCTTGGCCATGTCGGCGCGGATCTGCGCGCCGGCCTCGATCTGGCTGCCCGTGAGCCGGAACGGCAGCACCTCGGTCAGCGCATTCACGAGCTTCCCGTCGCCGCTGTTGACGCGCCCGGCGGCGCGCTTGCGCTGCGCGCGCACCAGCGCCAGCGCCAGCTGGCTGGCCAGCATCTCGTCATAGGCGAGCCTGCGCCGAGCGACGTTTTCGGGCGTGATTGCCGCCACATCGTCGGGGTTGTGGAGAGCTTTCAGCGCGTCCGCAAAGGGCGGAAAGCCGTTCTTCGCGAACCACGCCGCATCCTGCCACTCGGGCACTTTCGGCAGGCGGCTGAGCGCTGCCTCGGCCGTGCGCGCCAGCATCCGCGAGGACAGCCCCTCGGTCATGCCGTAGACCGCTTCGATGGCCGGCATCGTCTCGAAGGCGCGCCGGTCCATCACGCGGTCCGGATGGACCATCTGCCGGCGGCCCTCCCACAGCTCGATCTTGCCGGAGACGTAGCGGATTTCGCCCACCGGCAGGATGCTGCGCATGCGCCCGGCATCCGCCTTGAAGAAGACCAGCGTCACGTCTCCCGTCTCGTCCTCCAAGAGCACGCGGTAGGGCGCGCGGCTCTTGCCGGGCGGGGCGGGCCGGTGCTCGACGACACGCGCGGCGAAGGTGGCGACCTCGCCGATGGGCGCGTCGAGGATCGAGCCAGACCGGCTGCGGTCGATGCCGGCTTGCGGCAGGTGGAACAGGAGGTCAAGCACCCGCGCGGGCCTGTCCGTTTCGCCCAGCAGCCGGTCGTAGAGCTGGACGGATTTCGGCCCGACCCCCGGAAGGGACGAGACGGGCGCGAACAGGGGATCGAGCACGGAAGGCCGCATGCCCGAGGGATAGCAAGTTTTGGTCGGGCGAGGCGAGGGGCAACGCGCCCCACAACTGGTTCATCTCGGCCCGCCCCTGCGGCCATATTCACGCTGACATTGGCCGCTGCCCCCGCTATACGGGGCGCCGGACCGAGGAGCGCCGATGCGCCCCGCGGCCATTGGCTATTCAACTTTGCCCGAGCGGGGTCGACCATGACCGGAACAACCGTGAGCACCGCCGACCTCGATCCGCGCCGCCGACGGACGCTGTTCCGCGCCTGGCATCGCGGCACGCGCGAGATGGATTTGCTGATGGGCTCGTTCACCGATGCCGAGATCGCGACGATGAGCGAGGACGACCTCGACGATTTCGAGCTGCTGATCGAGGCGCCGGACCGCGATCTCTACGCCTGGCTGGCCGGCAAGGTGGAAACGCCATCGAACTACGACACGCCCGTCTTCCGACGCTTCAAGGCGTTCCACACCCACAGCGCGCCGATCCATGTCTGAGCGCGCTGCCGGCCGGAACCCCGCGCGCCGGGCGGCCGTTAGCTGCCGGGGCAAGGGGGCTGCCTTCAAGGCGGGATGAGACCGTGAACGTGACTGTGCCCATCCCGCCACTGCAGCGCGCCGCAGAAGCGCTGCTGCGCAACGATCACCCGACCCTTGCGGGCGTGCCGGAGGGCTTCGACGCCATCGCGCTCGCGGACCTCGCGCGCCGCCTTGCGCCGCGTGTGGACGCGCCCGCGGTGGCGGTCTTCATTTCGCGTGACGGCCAGCGCATGCAGCGGCTCGAGGCGGCGCTCGGCTTCGTCGCGCCCGACATCGAAATCCTGCCGCTGCCGGCTTGGGACTGCCAGCCCTATGACCGGGCCTCGCCCAACGGCGCCATCGTGGCGCGCCGCATGACGACGCTGGCTCGGCTGGCGCGCACGCGCTCAGGCGAAGCCAGGCCGCGCATCGTGCTGACTACCGTCAACGCCGCGCTCCAGCGCCTGCCGGCCCGAGCCACGGTGGCGGCGCAGAGCTTCGCCGCCGCGCCCGGCAACGTGGTCGATACGAGGGAACTCGCCTCCTGGCTCGACATGAGCGGCTACATGCGCGCGTCGACCGTGCGCGAGACGGGCGAGTACGCCGTGCGCGGCGGCATCGTCGATCTCTTCCCGCCCGGAATGCCGAACCCGATCCGGCTCGATTTCTTCGGAGATTCACTCGAGTCGATCCGGACTTTCGATCCCGAGACGCAGCGATCGCTGATGACCATGCGCGCCCTCGACCTCGTCCCGGTCAGCGAGGCGCAGCTCACCAGCGACACCATCCGCCGGTTCCGTCAGGGCTATCTCGCCGCTTTCGGCACGCCGGCACGCGGCGACATTCTCTACGAGACCGTCAGTGAGGGCCGGCGCTTCGCCGGCATGGAGCACTGGCTGCCGCTGTTCCATGAGCGGATGGACACGCTGTTCGACTATTGCGGCGGCGCGGCCTTCCTGCT
>JAIXZF010000458.1 GCA_027489835.1 Hyphomicrobiales bacterium | reverse complement strand
GCGGCTGACGGCCGGGCAGATCGCAGGCGGGGTCGTCATCCTCGTCGGCGTCGCCATCATCACGCTCGCACCGCCGGCCCGTCCACGCCCTGCCGGAGCCGGCCCATGAAGCTCGTGCTTGTCGTCGCCTGCGCCCTGATCGACGTGGACAACCGCGTCCTCGTCACCCAGCGCCCGGAAGGCAAGCAGCTGGCCGGCCTGTGGGAGTTTCCCGGCGGCAAGCTCGAGCCCGGCGAGCGGCCGGAAGGCGCGCTGATCCGCGAGCTTCGCGAGGAGCTGGGCATCGAGGTCAAGGAAGCCTGCCTGGCTCCCCTCACTTTCGCCAGCCACGGCTATGAGAGTTTCCACCTGCTCATGCCGCTCTATGTCTGCCGCCGTTGGGAAGGGCTAGTCCAGCCCCAGGAAGCGCAGGCCATGAAATGGGTGCGTCCCGGCAAGCTGCGCGAGCTCGCCATGCCGCCCGCCGACGAGCCCCTGATCCCGCCCCTGATCGACCTGCTCGGCCCCTGAGCGGCCGCTCCGAACCCGTCACCAATAGGCACGACCACGATCCGGTCTAACCCCCGGAGGGGCGGAGCCGTAGTGTCGTCATGGGCCGGGTGGGAGAGGACTGCATCATCGGGAGACGGACATGACGATCGAAGCGCGCACGCGCACGAAACTGATCCTGTTATCCACCGCCCTGCTCGCCGGAGCCTTGTCAGGCCCGGCCCACGCGCAGAACCAGTCGCCGCTCCAGGGCCGCGACGGCGACGCAGCGGACTATCCGCGGGCCGATCGCATCCGCGAGACCTTCTCGGGCTTTCCCGGAGGGTCGGCGCCACGGAGCGGGGTCTCCTCGCTCCTGCCGGGCGGCGCGGCGGGGTTGATCGAGGGCCTCGCGCCGCGCGATGCGGTGTCGGCCACCATCGACCTGTCGCTGCCGCGCGGCGCGGGCGCCGGGGCTCCGGGCATCGCGCCCGCGACCGCCCCGCCGACCGACGGCGCGGGATCGCGCACCATCACGCTGACCCAGCTCGCCTTCCGCGACGTGCCGCTGTCGAAGGGCAGCGACATCATGACCATCACCGGCCAGGACGGGCGGCTGCTGGTCCAGCGCGAACGCAACCTGCCGACCGCCGTGGATGGTGCGACCCCGCAGGTCACGCCCGAGCAGGCGCAGAATGCGGCGCGCGAGGCGGCCCGGGCCCAGTTCACCACCCCGCCGACGGTCGAGGGCGCGCCCGCGCTCGAGGTCTTCGTGCAGCCGGACGGGGCGGGGCGGCTGGCCTGGAAGGTGCAGCTCGTTTCGCCTTCGCTGGTCAGGCCCGAGGCCCGCACCCTCTGGATCGCAGCCATCGGCCCGCCAGCCGTCCTCGCCAACGAGAACGCCGTGCACCACAACCATCAGGGGACGGTCCGCGCCCCGGTCTGGTCCGGCTCGCCGCTCGGGGGCACGGCCAGCGTGCCGCTCGAGGACCTGACCCTGAACCGGGCGGCCGGCGGCAACGCCACCACCGATGGCGGGGGGTTCTACCGCTTCGTCGGGGGCGGAGGCACGACGACCGTGACGGCGCCGCTGACCGGGCCGAACGCCGCCGTGCAGAACCAGGGAGGGGCCAACTTGCAGGCGCAGGGCACGGGCGGCACGTCGGCTCCGATCGACCTCAACTTCGCGGCAGGGACGGCGGACGAGCTCGCCCAGACATCGGCCTTCTTCTGGACCAACGTGGCCCGCAACCTCGTCCAGGACCGCGTGCCGCAGGCCTCGCTCGCCAACCTGCCGGTGAGGGTCAACATCGCCGACAGCTGCAACGCCTTCTGGAACGGCTCCTCGATCAACTTCTTCCGGGCCGGCGGCGCCTGCCCCAACACGGCCTATGCCGATGTCGTGCTGCATGAGTACGGACATGGCGTCGACGACCGGCTCGGCGGCATCCTCGATGGCGGCTACAGCGAGGGCTTCGGCGATGCGCTCGCGGTGCTGGCCACGCGCCAGTCCTGCCTCGGGCGCGACTTCTTCGGCGCCGGCACCTGCCTGCGCAACGCGGCCGACCTCATCATGTGGCCGCCCGGCCCGGCTGAGGGCGTCCATACCATCGGTCGGCGCTATGCGGGCTTCGTCTGGGACATGACGAGCCGCCTGCGCGCCCGCTTCGGCGAGGACAATGGCTACGAGATCGCGCGCCGCCTCGTGCTGGCCTCGGCCGTGGGCAATCCGAGCAGCGTGCCCGATGCCGTGCGCCTTGCCTTCCTCGCCGATGACGGCGACGGCAACCTCGCCACCTGCTCGCCAAACCAGGTGGCGCTGCAGCAGGCCGCCGACAGCCGGAGCATCCCGCGTCCGGCCGATTGCAACGCGGTCGACTTCACCATCGCCACCTTCCGGCCTTGGGCGGGTTACGCCATCCCCAACGGCATCTGGCTCTCTGCCGACATCAATGGCGACGGCAAGACCGACATCGTCCACCTCGTCCAGAACAGCGATTACGCCCACACCTGGATCTCGCGCGGCGACGGCTCCTTCCAGGTCGGCACCTTCAGCCCCGGTCGCGGCTATGCCATCCCGAACGGGGTCTGGCTGACCGCCGACCTCAACGGCGATGGCAAGATGGACCTCGTCCATGTGGTCCAGGGCGCTGATTACGTGCACACATGGATGTCGCGCGGCGACGGCACTTTCGCCGTCGGCTCCTTCAGGCCCTGGGCGGGTTACGGCATGCCCAATGGCCGCTGGCTCGCCGCCGACATCAATGGCGATGGGCGCACCGACCTCGTCCACGTCGTGCAGGGCACGGATTACGTCCACCCCTGGATCTCGCGCGGCGACGGCACCTTCGACGTGCGCACCTTCCGCCCCTGGGCCGGCTACGGCATGCCGAATGGCGAATGGCTTGTCGCCGACATCAATGGCGACCGCCGCGCCGACCTCGTCCATCTCGTGCAGGGCACGGATTACGTGCATCCGTGGATCTCGCGCGGCGACGGCACCTTCGACGTCAAGACCTTCCGGCCCTGGGCGGGCTACGCCATCCCCAACGGCCAGTGGGTGGCGCAGGACATCAACGCCGATGGCCGCACCGACCTTGTGCATCTCGTCCAGGGCACGGACTACGCCCATCCCTGGATTTCGCGCGGCGACGGCACCTTCGACGTCAAGACCTTCCGCCCCTGGGCCGGCTACGCCATCCCCAACGGCGTCTGGCTGGGCGGCGATCTCGACGGCGACAGGCGGGGCGACCTGTTCCACGGCGTGGCAGGCGGCGGTTACGCCCATCCCTGGGTCTCGCGCGGCGACGGCACCTTCGAGGTCCGCACCTTCCGGCCCTGGGCAGGCTACGCCATCCCGAACGGCATCTGGCTCTCGGGCGACTTCAACGGCGACGGGAAGCGCGACATCCTCCACGCGGTTCAGGGCACGGACTACGTCCATGTCTGGCTCTCCAACGTGCCGTGACGACATCGGGGCCCGCGCCAGCCGCGGGCCCCTCACAGTTTGGCCATGGGTTCCGCCTATCAACGCCTGCCAGAAGGAGTGCACGCCATGCGGATCATCGCCTCGACGCGCCGCACCGCGATCGGCATCGGAACGGGCCTGTTCATGGCGGCCGCCATCCTCGGCGCCGCGGCGCAGGAGAGCGCCCCCATCGTGGTCGAGATGGCCCAGGAAGGCTTCGCCGGTCGCACCGGCACCCGCCTCGTCATCGCCGGCGACGGCAGCTTCCGCGAACTGCGCTTCGTCAACGAGACCGAGACGCCCACGGGCCGCTCGGGCCGGCTCGCGCAGGGCGACATGGATCGGCTGCGCCAGACGCTGGCCGAGAAGCGCATCGCCGATCTTCCGGAGACGCTCGGCTCGCCGTCGCAGGTCAACAACGCCATGGTGACGCTGAGGGTCGGCCCCATCAGCCGCCGAAGCTTCGAGCCCGCCGGCTCCCTGCAGGAGCCCGATTTCGCGGCCAATGCGGCCCAGCGCGGTTCCGCCGACCAGCGGCGGCTCTATGAAGCCGTCGGCGCCGCGCTTCAGGCTGTCGGGCCGCGCTGAGCGCTAGCGCCCGCCGCGCAGCACCAGCTTGTTGTCGCGCACCTCGTAGCTGGTGAGCCTTTCGAGAAAGGTCATGCCGAGCAGGTTTTCGCGCAGCGCGCCGGGCCTCGCCACCAGCGCCTCGACGCGGTCCTCGCTGATCGGCCCGATGGTCAGCCGGTCGAGCCTGACCCGCGCCGCGGTGGTCCGGCCATTCGCCGTGGAGACGGCCACGGTGTAGTCGAGCGAGGCCGGATCGATGCCCGCCACCCGCGCCGTCGCCTCGGTGAGGATCACGGCGCTGGCGCCGGTGTCGAAGATGAAGCGCGCCTCGCGGCCGTTGACGCGGCCCGGCAGCATGAAGCTGCCCGACAGCGTCCGCGCCACGCTGACCTCCCCGCCCCGCGCCATCACGACATAGCCCGGCGCGACCTCCGCCAGCACGCGGTTGGCGACGTCCTGAAGCTCGAAGCGGTAGGCGTAGACGGTCAGGATGCCGAACAGGATCAGCAGCCAGAGCACGAGGTTGCGCGCCAGCTCCCGCCAGGTCCGGCCCAGCTCCGAGCCGCCCCAGCCCAGCACCATCAGCCCGAAGGCGCTGAGCGAGACCAGCGAGGCGAAGACCGCGGGCTCGAAGCCGGCGACCGTCTCGCCCTCGCCGAACACGACGAGGACGCCGATCGCGCCAAGCACCATGACGAGGAGGATGACATGCAGCATGGGCGTCCCTGGACCGGCCGAGCACGGCATATGGCGACGCTCCAGCCTTCTGTGAAGCGGCCTGGCTCAGCGTGCCAGTGCGGCCGCTAGCCCCACATAGACCCCGATCTCCGAGAGCTGTTGCGCCGCCCCCGCGATGTCGCCCGTCTGCCCCCCGATCAGCCGCCGGGCGAGCCGGGCGAGGAGGCTGACCAAAGCCGCTCCGAGGAGGACGCCGCCGATCACGCCGAGGAGGGGGAGCGCGGCGAGCCAGCCGATGCCGGCGGCGAGCGCGGCGGCGAGCGCCGCTGCAAGGAGGGCGGTCCCGACCGTCGGCCGTCCGACCGCCGCGGCCGCGCCATAGGCCCGCGCGCTGGGCAGCGTCGCCAGCACGCGCACGCCCTCGACGCGGGACACCATGGCCGCGATGAGCAGGGCACCGGCCAGTCCCGCGGCGCCGGCGCTTCCGAGGATGGCCGCGAGGGCGGTGGCGCGCAGCAGCAGCGAGAGCATGATGGCGCACCCTGCGAAGACGCCGATGCGGCTGTCCTTCATGATCTCGAGGCGGCGCTCGACCGTGTGCCCCCCGAACAGCCCGTCGGCGCTGTCGCCCAGCCCGTCCTCGTGGAAGGCTCCGGTCGCGACGACCAGCGCGGCGACGCACAGCGCCCCGGCGAGCAGCGGATCGAGCCTGAGCCAGGCCGCGGCGAGGCCGATCGCGACAGCGGGAAGCGCGATGAGCAGCGCCGCGATGGGGAGACCGACCGGCTCGATGCGGAAATCGGG
>JAIXZF010000378.1 GCA_027489835.1 Hyphomicrobiales bacterium | reverse complement strand
GTGTTGATGGAATCCCGGGATCGATTCGCCCCCGTTCAACAGAAAAAACAGAAGTCAGAAATCTAGAATCTCTTTATAGGAGCCTTCGGGGGATAACCGATGACGACCACGTTGATGCGCCTGTTCAGGGGCGAACGGCTCAAGACGCCGCCGATCTGGCTGATGCGCCAGGCGGGCCGCTACCTGCCTGAATATCGCGAAACGCGGAAGGAAGCGGGCTCCTTCCTCGATCTGTGCTACAACACCGATCTCGCCACCGAGGTGACGCTGCAGCCGATCCGGCGCTTCGGCTTCGATGCATCGATCCTGTTCTCGGACATCCTCGTCGTTCCCCATGCCATGGGGCAGAAGGTCTGGTTCGAGGAGGGCGAAGGCCCGCGCCTCGAACAGATCGAGACAGCCGCGGATCTGGCGGCGCGTCCGCTGCGCTTCGATCTCGACAGGCTGGCTCCCGTGATCAGGACGGTCGAACGGCTGCGGCGCGAGCTGCCTTCCGAAACCACGCTGATCGGCTTCTGCGGCGCGCCCTGGACGGTGGCGAGCTACATGATCGCTGGCAAGGGCACGCCGGATCAGGCGCCGGCCCGGCTTGTCGCCTATCGCGATCCCGCCTTCCTCCAGGCGGTGATCGACGATCTGGTCGAGGCGTCGATCGTCTACCTCAAGGCCCAGCTCGCAGCCGGAGCCGAGGTGGTGCAGATCTTCGAGAGCTTCGCGAGCGCGTTGCCGCCGCATGCGCTCGAGCGCTGGTCGATCGAACCGATTGGCCGCATCGCCCGTGCCGTGAAGGCCGCTTATCCGGAGGCAAGGGTCATTGTCTTCGCGCGGGGCGCTTCGGCTTCGCTGCCTGCCTATGTCGCCGGTACAGGGGCCGACGCCTTTGGCATCGACTGGGGCACGGACCTTGCGGTGGCGCGCGCTTCCCTTCCGGCGTCGGTGCTGACGCAGGGCAATCTCGATCCGCTGGCGCTGGTGGCCGGGGGCAAGGCTCTGGAGGACGGCGTCGAGCGGATGATGGCTGTGGCGCGGGAGGGGCGGCACATCCTCAATCTCGGCCATGGCATCCTGCAGCAGACGCCGATCGCTCATGTCGAGCGGCTGATGCAGCTCGTCCGCCGCGAGGGCTGAGCCGGCATGTATGAGTGGATCAAGGCGCTGCACGTCCTCGCCATCGTCTCCTGGATGGCAGCGATCCTCTATCTGCCCCGTTTGATGGTCTATCATGTCGACGCGCCTGCGGGATCGGTCCAGTCGGAGACCTTCAAGGTGATGGAGCGGCGGCTTCTGAAGGCCATCATGACGCCCGCCATGGTCGTGGCCTGGATCAGCGGGCTTTACATCGGCTGGCAGGGCGGCTGGTTTTCGGCCGGCTGGTTCCACGTGAAGCTGGCCGCCGTCATCGCGATGTCGGCGGCGCACGGCTTCCTCGCTGTTCAGGTCAAGGCGTTCGCGGCCGACGCCAACCGTCGCGACGGGCGTTTCTTCCGGATCCTCAACGAGGTGCCGACGGTCTTGATGATCGTTGCGGTGGTCATGGTCATCGTCAAGCCATTCTGAGCGCGGGGTGATTGGGCTTGAGCCCGCCATGGAATCGCGATAGACGTGTTGCTCTCTCCTTGATGGTCGAACCCATCGATCGGCCGCCTGGCGCCATCGGTTTCGACCTTTCCGTTCTAGACCGCGATCAAGACGTCTCCCTGGCCCCTTGTCCGAGCCCGGCGAAGAGTCCCGACATCCCCAACATACCGGCACGCACATGCGCGAAATCAAGCTTCAGGAACTGAAGTCGAAGTCCCCGACCGAGCTCGCGAGCTTCGCCGAGGAGGTCGAGGTCGAGAACGCCGGCACGCTGCGCAAGCAGGAGCTGATGTTCGCGATCCTGAAGCAGCTCGCCGCCCGCGACGTCGAGATCATCGGCGAAGGCGTGGTCGAGGTGCTGCAGGATGGCTTCGGCTTCCTGCGATCCTCGGATTCCAACTATCTGGCGGGTCCCGACGACATCTACGTGTCGCCGTCCCAGATCCGCCGCTTCGGCCTCAGGACGGGCGACACGGTCGAGGGGCCGATCCGCGGGCCCAAGGATGCCGAGCGCTATTTCGCGCTGCTCAAGGTCAATCTGATCAACTTCGAGGACCCCGAGAAGACCAAGCACAAGGTCAACTTCGACAACCTCACGCCGCTCTATCCAGACGCGCGGCTCAAGATGGAGATCGGCGATCCGACGCGGAAGGATTTCTCCGCACGCGTGATCGACATCGTCTCGCCGATCGGCAAGGGGCAGCGTGCCCTGATCGTGGCGCCGCCGCGGACCGGCAAGACCGTGCTGCTGCAGAACATCGCGCAGTCGATCGCGACCAACCATCCCGAATGCTACCTGATCGTGCTGCTCATCGACGAGCGGCCCGAGGAGGTCACCGACATGCAGCGCTCCGTGAAGGGCGAGGTGATCTCCTCGACCTTCGACGAGCCGGCTTCGCGCCATGTCCAGGTGGCCGAGATGGTGATCGAGAAGGCGAAGCGCCTTGTCGAGCACAACCGCGACGTGATCATCCTGCTCGATTCGATCACCCGCCTCGGCCGCGCCTACAACACGGTCGTGCCCTCATCCGGCAAGGTCCTGACCGGCGGCGTCGACGCCAACGCCCTGCAGCGGCCGAAGCGCTTCTTCGGCGCTGCCCGCAATATCGAGGAAGGGGGCTCGCTGACGATCATCGCCACCGCGCTGATCGACACCGGCAGCCGCATGGACGAGGTGATCTTCGAGGAGTTCAAGGGCACCGGCAATTCGGAGATCGTCCTCGACCGGAAGGTCGCGGACAAGCGCGTCTTTCCGGCGATTGACATCCTCAAGTCGGGCACCCGCAAGGAAGAGCTCATCACGCCGAAGGATCAGCTTCAGAAGACCTACGTGCTGCGGCGCATCCTCAATCCGATGGGTCCGCAGGACGCCATCGAGTTCCTGATCGACAAGCTGCGCCAGACCAAGCAGAACAGCGAATTCTTCGAATCCATGAACACCTGACGCGCCTTCGATTCGCGTCCGTACCGAACGGCCTGCGGCATGGACACCATCGTCGCGCTCTCATCCGGTCAGGGACAGGCAGGCATTGCTGTCGTCCGGGTGTCCGGCCCCCTCTGTCGATTCGCGATCGAAACGATTCTGGACCGCACTTTAGAGCCGCGCAGGGCGTCTTTGGTCACGGTGCGGGACGTAGATGGCGATGTCATCGACCGTTGCATCGGGCTTTTCTTCCATGGCCCGTCCAGCGCTACTGGGGAAGATATCCTCGAGCTTCACCTTCACGGTTCGCGCGCCGTGGTGCAGGCGACCCTTGACCGACTGGTTCAACTCGACCGTCGCATCCGGTTGGCCGAGCCCGGCGAGTTCACGCGGCGCGCCCTCGAGAACGGCAAGATGGACCTGCTCGAGGTCGAGGCTCTCGGCGAGCTGTTGGCTGCCGAGACACCGAAGCAGCTCAGGCAGGCCCAGCGGCAACTGGCCGGCGACCTTGCACGGCAGATCGAGGGTTGGCGCCAGGAAATCCTCGAATGCCGGGCCCTGATCGAAGCCGAACTGGATTTCTCCGATGAGGGCGATGTCGGGGAAGGGCTGCTGCCGGAGGCACAGCAAAGGGTGGAGGCCGTCGGAGTTGCGATCGAGGCCGTGCTGGCGGGCGCCGAGCGCGGATTCCGTGTACGCGAGGGAGCGGTCATCGTGATAGCCGGGCCGCCCAATGTCGGGAAATCCTCGCTGATGAATGCGCTGGCGCGGCGCGACCTAGCGATCGTATCCGACATCGCAGGAACGACCCGCGACCTCATCGAGGCACCTGCCGTCTTTGACGGTTGGCCGGCTGTGCTGATCGATACGGCTGGTCTTCGTGACACGGACGACCCAATCGAGCGGCAGGGTGTCGAGCGGGCGCGCGGAAGGGTGCGGGAGGCTGACCTTGTCCTTTCCCTCTTCTGCCAAGGCCTGGACGAGGCGACAGTCCCGGGCGGACCGTCTTCCGTGCTCCGGATCAACAGCAAGGCCGATCTCGACATTGTCGATTCGGACGCGATTGTATTATCCACGAAGACCGGGCTAGGGCTTGACCTGCTGCGTGAATGCATCGCTTTGGCGCTCAGTCGGAAGCTTGAGGGCGAGCCTCCGTTGATCTCGCGAACCCGCCAGCGGGACGTACTCATAGAAGCGCGGCAGGCAATCCAAAGGGCTTGCGGCACGGATCAGGGTGAGCTCGCAGCAGAGGAGCTACGGGCCGCTACGAACGCGCTTGACAGATTGGTCGGCCGGACGAATGTCGATTCCGTGCTCGACGCGCTGTTCGCAGGCTTCTGCATCGGCAAGTAGCGGCCGTCAGGTTGCGAATGTTTCACGTGAAACACAGGATCGATCATGGATCGCTATGACGTCATTGTCGTAGGCGGCGGCCACGCGGGTGCTGAAGCGGCAGCAGCGGCGGCGCGGCTTGGGGCGCGGACAGCGCTCATCACGCACCAGCGGAGCACGATCGGGGTCATGTCATGCAACCCGGCCATAGGCGGGCTGGGGAAAGGACATCTCGTCCGCGAGATCGATGCGCTGGACGGCTTGATGGGCCGCTGCGCCGACGCTGCCGGTATACAGTTTCGATTGCTCAATCGTCGGAAGGGTCCGGCCGTCAGAGGCCCACGCGCACAGGCCGACAGGAAGGCCTATCGCGAAGCGGTTCAGTCGGCGCTTTCGTCCCTGGAGAATCTCACGATCATTGAGGGTGAGGCCGCTGCGCTCACGATCACGAACAGTCGAATTGCCCGGCTTGCGACTGTGGATGGCCGTCGATTCGGATGCGGAACCCTCGTCATCACAACCGGGACATTCCTGCGCGGAATGATCCATATCGGAGATCGCAAGATTGCAGCCGGGCGAATGGGAGATGACCCGGCCAACCAGCTAAGCCTGACGTTCGATGCATTGGGGCTCCCACTGGGCCGGCTCAAGACGGGCACGCCACCCCGCCTTGATGGACGAACCATCGCCTGGGACAGGCTTGAGCTCCAGAAGGGGGATGAAGATCCCGAACCGTTTTCGTTGATGACCGATCGTATCGTCATGCCACAGATAGCCTGCGGCATGACACGAACCAATGCGCGGACACATGATATCGTCCGTGCCAACCTGGACCGTTCCGCCATGTATGGCGGTTTCATCGAGGGTCGCGGGCCACGGTATTGCCCATCCATCGAGGACAAGGTCCTCAGGTTTGGCGATCGGGAAGGCCATCAGGTTTTCCTCGAACCTGAAGGGATCGAGGATCACACCGTCTATCCCAACGGAATTTCCAACTCACTGCCTGAGGATGTTCAGCTCGCGATTGTCCGTTCGATCGAAGGGCTCGAAAACGCCGTCATGCTCAAGCCGGCCTATGCAATCGAGTATGATTACATCGATCCCAGAGCCTTGGAGCCGACACTGGAAGTCCGTGGGGTCAAGGGCCTGTTCCTGGCCGGGCAAATCAATGGCACCACGGGATACGAGGAGGCCGCAGCGCAAGGACTGGTCGCGGGGTGCAATGCCGCGCTTGTTGCGTCTGGTCGGTCGCCAGAGGTGTTCGACAGGTCACAATCCTATATCGGCGTGATGATCGATGATCTTGTCAGCCGCGGCGTGACCGAACCTTATCGTATGTTCACCTCGCGATCTGAGTTCCGGCTCTCCCTGCGCGTTGACAACGCGGACGATCGACTTGGCCCGCTTGGGGACGGGTTAGGCCTGGTCGGCGCCGCGCGCCGCAGCCGGCGTGATGCCCTTCAAGCCGGTGCTCTGGAACTTTCGTCGAAGCTCAAGGCCCTGAGCCTCACGCCGGATGAAGCGAACCGCCATGGTCTGAACCTGAAACGCGACGGGGTTCGGCGATCGGCGTTCGATCTGTTGGCCTATCCGGATATCACCTTCGAGCGGCTCGCGACAATCTGGCCCCAGCTCGTGGCTGCCTCGCCGAAGTCCGTCGACAAGGTCACGGCTGATGCAGGCTATGCCGTCTATCTAAGCCGTCAGGAAGCAGACCTTGAGGTGTATCGCCGCGATCAGGGCATCGCCCTACCGGATGATATGGACCTTGAACTTGTGTCGGGGTTGTCCAACGAGCTCAAACAGAAACTTCGCGAGACGGCGCCCAAGACCCTGGCCCATGCCGCGAAGATCGAGGGGATGACACCGGCGGCGTTGACGCTGCTTGCGATACAGGCGCGGCGCATGCGTCGCTCGCAAGCCTTCGTGTCATGAAGCGGGCGTCTGACCGGGGCAGCGTCCTTGCGGCGTTCAATGTTTCACGTGAAACAGCGGCAAAGCTCGATGCGTTCGTGCATGAGCTGGAGCGGTGGCAGGCCATCAAAAATCTGGTGGGGCCTTCGACACTGCAGCAGGTCTGGACGCGCCATATCGCCGACTCCCTCCAGCTCCACGCCCATATGCCATCAGCCGGCCCTGTCCTCGACCTTGGTTCGGGCGGGGGCTTCCCAGGACTTGTGCTGGCGACCGTCAGGCAGGAAGTCATGCTCGGAAACATGACACTCGTCGAAAGCAATGGGCGTAAGTGCGCCTTCCTGAGGCAGGTGATCCGGATCAACAGGCTGGATGCGTCCGTGCAGGAACAACGTATCGAAGCGTATATGGGCAAGCCCGAGGCTGTTGACCGTCGATTCGCCTACGTGACGGCGCGGGCGCTCGCGCCGCTTCGAGAACTTCTCGAATGGACCAGTCCGCTGTTGAAGGCTGGAGCCGTGGGTATCTTTCCGAAAGGACAAGATGTAGAGTTGGAACTCAAGGATGCCGCAACATCTTGGGATTTTGATGCGGATATCCAACACAGTCAGACTGATCGTGCCGGCCGAATCCTGATCGTCCGCATGTCCTGAAACAAGAGCGAACCGATGTCCCCTGACACGACAATCCGTTTGAAGGACAGCCTCGGCAAGGGCACGCGCGTGCTCGCCCTCGCCAACCAGAAGGGTGGCGTGGGCAAGACGACGACCGCCATCAATCTGGGTACGGCGCTCGCGGCGATCGGGGAGCGCGTGCTCATCATCGATCTCGATCCTCAGGGCAATGCTTCCACCGGGCTGGGGATCGATCGCAAAAGCCGTCGGGCTTCCACCTATGACGTGATGACGGCCGAGCGGCCCCTAGGCGAGATCCTGCATGAAACTGCGATTCCCGGCTTGATGCTGGCGCCGTCGACGCTCGATCTGCTCGGCGTCGAGCTCGAGATCGCCCATGAGAAGGATCGGGTCACCCGGCTGAGGAACGCGATCGCCACCCTGCCCGATGGGGATGACCGATTCGGTTACGTTCTGATCGATTGCCCGCCATCGCTGAACCTTCTCACCATCAACGCCCTGACCGCGTCGGATGCCGTGCTGGTGCCGCTGCAATGCGAGTTCTTCGCGCTCGAGGGGTTGAGCCAGCTGATCTCGACTGTCGAGCAGGTGCGCGCCGCGCTGAACCCGCGGCTCACCATCCAGGGCGTGGTGCTGACGATGTACGACCCGCGCAACAACCTGTCCGGGCAGGTGATGGCGGATGTGCGCCAGTTCATGGGCGAGAAGGTCTATGACACGGTGATTCCGCGCAATGTGCGGGTGTCGGAAGCGCCGTCCTACGGCAAGCCGGCGCTGCTTTACGACCTGAAATGCGCAGGTTCGCAGGCCTATCTCAGATTGGCCTCCGAGGTGATCCAGCGTGAGCAGCGGCTCCGGGCCAGCTGATCGGACCGGAAGGCAGCGCGCCGCGTTCGGGCGTGCGAGGACAGGCGTGAGCGGGAGATGAAGCAAATGGCGGAAGATGCGGGACGTTCGCGGCTTGGCCGGGGTCTGGCCGCCCTGATCGGCGACGTGGGCGACGAGGTGGGCGCCATGGATCGCGCCCGCGGGCAGCGTCTCGCGCCCGTGGAGTTCCTCAGACCCAATGCGCGCAACCCCCGCAAGAGCTTCGACGATGTCGAACTTGAGGATCTCGCGCAATCCATCCGCGAGCGCGGCATCATCCAGCCCATCCTGGTGCGGACCATGCCCGGCATGGTGGATGTCTATGAGATCATCGCCGGCGAGCGCCGCTGGCGCGCCGCGCAGCGGGCAGGGCTGCATGAGGTGCCGATCATCCTGATCGAGGCGACCGACAAGGATGCGCTCGAGATCGCCATTGTCGAGAACGTCCAGCGCTCGGACCTGAACGCGCTCGAGGAGGCAGCGGGCTATGAGCAGTTGATGGCCGAGTTCGCCTACACCCAGCTCGACCTGTCCAAGGTCATCGGCAAGAGCCGCAGCCATGTCGCCAACACGCTGCGGCTGATGAAGCTGCCCGAAGCCGTGCGGCGCAGCGTGGCCGACGGGACGCTTTCAGCCGGACATGCGCGGGCGCTGCTGGCGCTGGACGACCCAGAGGCCGCGGCGCGCCGCGTCATCGAAGGCGGCCTGACGGTGCGCGACGTCGAACGGATGGCGCGGGAGAGCGAGACGCCCGAGGCCTCACAGCCGCAAGCCCGCAAGCCCGAGAAGGACCCGGACACCAAGGCGCTGGAACAGGCTCTCGAGGACGTGCTCGGGCTCAAGGTCGAGATTGCCCATAAAAGCCACGGCGGCGGGCAGCTTTCGATCCGCTACAAGACGCTGGAGCAGCTCGACGGGCTATGTCGGCGGCTGAAAAGCTGATTCAGCCGCGCGTGCCGCCGAGCGCCAGGTTCCACAGGACGCGAAGCGCGATCTCGTTCGCCAGTTGCGGGTTGCGGCGCCCCTGAAGCAACGCCCCCTGCAACAGGGCCACCGCCTTCACCAGTTGCGGCGTGCTCCAGCGCTTCAACGAGGCCTCCACATCGGCGCGGCGCGTGAAGGTGACGCCGCGGACAGCCTGCGCGGCATCCGCGATGGACCGGCCCGCATCCGCGAGCTGACGGGCAGCCAGCAGCATCAGGGCATGGCGGATGACATAGCCGAGGATGGAACCGGCATCCTCTCCGGCCGAGCCAAGCCGGGTCAGCGCCTGGTCGATCCGTCCGGTGGCTCCGGTGAACAGGCCATCCGCGATGTCGGCGGCGTCCTTGGCCGAAGCGTCGCCGACAATGGCCTCGACATC
>JAIXZF010000035.1 GCA_027489835.1 Hyphomicrobiales bacterium | reverse complement strand
GTCCAGTTCAGCCGATGCCCTGTCGCCCACCCGACGTCGCTGCCGAAGCGGATGCCGAAGATGACCAGCATCCCAATGATTGCGATGATGATGAGGACGGTGGCGATCCCCTGCCGTGCAGGATCTTTCCGAAATGTGTTGTAAAGCGCGAGGATCGCCAGCGACATCGCGACGTCGATGCCGATCTCAAAATAGCGCACCGATGCGGGCGGCCATTCGCCTGCCCGTACGAAGTAGCGCCAGCCGGCCTGCGCGGCGAGATAGAGGCTGGCGACCACGAACACGACCCAGTTCGTGCGTGGGTTCGCGACCTTCCCGGCCATGGCGATCCTCCGACCTTTGCGAGCCGCGCCGCGATCGCACTACCGCATCGGCGGTTGAGACGCGATGACTGCAACAATTGACGTTAGGCCCGGTGTGACGCAAAGTCACGTGCCTACAGGGAGGCGACGTGATGCGCCACTCCGCCTTCATCATCGCGGCATCTGGCAGGCAGGCCAGCCTGCAGCGTCGTCGCCGCGCGGATGCCTGGAAGCCGCTTGCCATGACGACCAGGGCCCGCGTTGCATCCAGCGCCGCCCTCGGCCTCGCCTTTCTGCTTTTCTGGCCGGCGGCGCGAGCGGCGAGCGCCGAGACGCCGACATTGCCAGAGGCGGTTGCGCATCTCCTCTTCTCGCCCTCCACCACGGCGTTGCCCAAGACCCTGAGCCCCGGGCGGGTGACCTATCGCGGCAACACGATCCCCGGCGAGCCCGAACGTCTCGTGCTCACCATCTCGGCAAGCCGGGCCGATCCCTGCCTGTTCGACGCCTTCTTCATCGAGGCTCCGGCCCCGGCGATGGACCCGCTGGTCGCCGTGACGACCGCGTATCACGCCACCATCGATCTTCGCAGGCTGGACAAGGCGACGTTCTCCCCGGGACCACAACAAGCAGGCAGCGCGCGGCTCGAGCTTGCCGCCAAGGAGATGTTCTGCTCGCGCAGCTTCATCCTCGAGCAGACGCCGAAGCTGATCTACGAGGAGCGCTGCCTCGACACGATCGATGACGCCATTGCGCCCGACGCCGCGCCGCAACTGCGCGCAGCGTTCGAGGTCCTGCGTCTCGCCTGTCGTTGGTGAGGCGATGCCGGCCTCGGCCCGCACGGTGATCGCGGCTACCCTTCTGGGCTGGCCCGCGTCGGCGCCGGAAGCGAGTGAGCGAATGACGTTGATGCTCCGTCCGGCAACCGCCTGCGTGAGCTGGGCGGCATGGCGCGAACATGGACAGGCTTCCCTGACGAGGACAGGCGCACGGAGGGACAGGCACTGCCCGCTCCGCCTTGCCGCGAAGGCGAAAGTGTTCGTGGTCGAGGAAAATGCCGGAGAGGGAGCATCCAGAATCCGGCACCTGGGACAAATCTGGTTCGTCGATGCTCAAGAGCTGGAATGACCACAGGGCATGTTCGACGGCTCCACACGCGATCGTACGTTAGAGGTGACGGGATCATGAAGCTTCCGCGATGGAATGGCACTCGGCCCGGCACGTACCTGTTCTGGCTGGTAGGTTTCGTCGTCGGCTACGGCGTCATCACGGTGTTTTCGCTTGGACGGGTCACGCATGACGACCGTGAGGGCCCGAGCTGGAATCCGGTGTCTCGATTGCCCGACGGACGCGTCGGCCTCTCGGAGTTCGCCATCGAGTGCATCGGGATTCTGGTGCTCGGCCTGTGCATCGCGTTCATTACAGCGGATGGCATTTCAGTCAGAAATCCGCCTGCTCAGGTCCCATTCGGAGAGATGACGATCAAGTCCAGATCCGACCATCTTCAAATCCGGCCATGACGGCACAAGCGATCAGTCCAACCTTCGGCTGCGCGCGTCCGGTCATCGGCGCCCAGGCACTGCGCCGAACCCGTCGCGGGCTTCCGTCCTGTTCCAGGGATAACCCGAGCGGAGAGGTCCTCGCACGATCGACGCAGGAGTGATGGCATGACGAAATGGATTGTGCTGGCAGCCGGGGTGTTCCTGTTCTTCAACGGCATCATGTCGCGGACCGTCGACTATGCGAGTCCGCCACGCTACTGCTGGATCATGGACTATGTGCGCCTCAACGGCTGCTTCGCGAGCCCGGCAGGCCCGCAGCTCGTGGTCTGGGGAACGACGTTGCTGGGTGCGGCGCTGATCGCGGGCTGCGTCCTGATCGGCGGGCGGCAGCCTGGCCGCTAACGGTGCGGTGCCGCCTATCCGGCGCTCATGTCTCTCGACATTTCGAGGCCAATTCGGGCCGCGTGTCGGAAGGCATGCACCGCAAGCTCCGTGGTATGCATGACGGCGTTGATCCGGCCGGCCTTATGGCCTCGGCTTCGCCGCCAGCGGCAGGTCGCCGAACAGGGTTGGCGCGTCTCCGATCCGCGCGCCTTCGATGACAAGCATCCTGAGCTTCGTCTTGACGCCGCCTTCGGCGGAAAAGCCCGTGAGTCCGCCATTCGCACCCATGACGCGGTGGCATGGCACGATGATGGGGAAAGGGTTTCGGCCGAGAATCTGGCCGACCCTCTGGGCGAGGTGCCGGCCACCCATGCGCGAAGCCAGCGCGCCATAGGTTGTCGTCTCGCCCGGCGGGATGGACCGCGTGGCGGCGTAGACCTCCGCAGCAAACGGATCGAGAGCGCCGACATCGCATGCGATGAAGCCCAGATCGGTCCGTTCGCCCGTCAGCAATGCCGTGATCGCCGCCATGGCGCGCCGAATGGCAGGCGGCGGATCGCCCTCGATCGCGCCCGTTCGCCTCGTCAGGCGTTCGGCCGTGGCCGGTCTGCTCCTGTCCGGCAGGCTCGTCGCGATGACGAGGTCGCCGCGCCAGGCGATGGCGCAATCGCCCAGCGCCGTCGGAAAGAGGCACAGGCAGGCCTGCGGTTCGGTTTCAACCATGCCGGCGCGCCTCCCATCGCGGGCCGGTCAGGCAGCCCGGCTGCAGTAAGCCTCGATGCGGAAGCCATCCGGATCGATCACGTCGGCGGCGTCATAGTCCGCGCCGTAGTCCGGCCTCAAGCCCGGCCTGCCAAAGCCCCCTGTGCAGGCGCTGCGACGACCGGGTCTGCACCGACCGCCCGCTCCCGACCGACAAGCCCGAGACGGGCTGAGTCGTCCGCCGCCGCGCCCCGCATGGCCGCTTGCATGAATTGGCGCTTTCGCCGGGAGCCGGCCCGGGCCATTCTGCGCGCCAAGCCGCCCGGCTGAACAGGGCGGCACAGCAAGGGGAGGGCGCTGCAATGGCGGGGAGGCTCAAGGGCAAGGTCGCCGTGGTGACCGCGGCTGGGCAAGGCATCGGGCGGGCCATCGCCGAAGCCTTCGTGGCCGAAGGGGCTCGGGTGTTCGCCACCGACCTCGACATCGCCAAGCTCGAGGGTCTGTCGCGCTCGCAGCGCCGCAAGCTCGACGTGCGCTCGACGAAGGCGGTGCAGGCCTTCGCGGCGAAGACGGGGCCGGTCGACATCCTCGTCAACGCCGCCGGCTTCGTGCATCACGGCACGATCCTCGAATGCTCGCAGGCGGATTGGGACTTCTCGTTCGACGTCAACGTCGCCTCCATGCACCGCACCATCGCTGCCTTCCTGCCGGGCATGCTGGCCAGGGGCGGCGGCTCGATCGTCAACATCGCCTCGGGGGCGAGCTCGGTGCGGGGCATCCCCAACCGCTACGTCTACGGCACCACCAAGGCTGCCGTAATCGGGCTCACCAAGGCCGTTGCGGCCGACTTCATCCGGCAGGGCGTGCGCGCCAACGCCATCTGCCCCGGCACCATACAGTCGCCCTCGCTGGACGCGCGGATCGCGGCGCTTGCCGCCTCCACGGGCAAGAGCGTCGCGGATGTGCGCCAGGCCTTCGTCGACCGCCAGCCCATGGGCCGGCTCGGCACGCCCGAAGAGGTGGCCGCGCTTGCGCTTTATCTCGCCTCCGACGAAGCCAGCTACACCACGGGCCAGATCCATCTGGTCGATGGCGGCTTCGCGCTCTGATCCTGCCTGCAAGGAAACTCCCTCATGCACATCCTCGTTCTCGGCGCCGCCGGCATGGTCGGCCGCAAATTCCTCGAGCGCGTAGCGCGCGACGGCCATCTCGGCGGCCGCGAGATCACGCGCGCAACGCTCCATGACGTGGTGATGCCGACAGCGCCGGCCGGTGCCGGCTTCCCCTGCGAAGCGAGCGCCAGCGATTTCGCCGAGGCCGGCGTCAGCGAGGCGCTGATCAGGGACAGGCCCGATCTGATCGTGCATCTCGCGGCCATCGTCTCGGGCGAGGCGGAGGCGGATTTCGACAAGGGCTACCGGATCAACCTCGACGGCACGCGCCTGCTGTTCGACGCGATCCGGCTGGCGGGCGGCGGCTACCGGCCGCGAGTCATCTTCACCTCGTCCATCGCCGTGTTCGGCGCGCCCTTCCACGAGAAGATCACCGACGAGTTCCACACCACGCCGCTGACCAGCTACGGCACGCAGAAGGCCATCGGCGAGTTGCTGCTGGCCGACTACACGCGGCGCGGCTTCTTCGAGGGGATCGGCATCAGGCTGCCGACGATCTGCGTCAGGCCGGGCAAGCCGAACAAGGCGGCGTCGGGCTTCTTCTCGAACATCATCCGCGAGCCGCTGGCCGGGCAGGAAGCCGTGTTGCCCGTCTCGGAGGACGTGATGCACTGGCATGCCAGCCCGCGCTCGGCGGTCGGCTTCCTCGTCCATGCGGCGACGATGGACCCCGCGGCCATCGGCCCGCGGCGCAACCTGACCATGCCGGGCCTCGCCTGCACGGTCGGCGAGCAGATCGCCGCGCTCGAGCGCATCGCGGGGCCGAAGGTGACGGCGCGGATCCGGCGCGAGCCGGATGCCGGCATCCAGGCGATCGTGGCGGGCTGGCCGCGCAACTTCGATCCGTCGCGGGCGCTGGCGCTCGGCTTCAAATCGGAGGCGAGCTTCGACGAGATCATCAAGGCGCACATCGCGGACGAGCTGGGCGGCGCCTACGCGGCATGAGGCCGGCCCGGCGCGAATCGGGCGGTCTCGGGCTCAGTTCGGCAGTTTGCGGATGGTCAGCTCGGCCGCGCCGGGCGGGTCCTTGCGCCACTCGCCCTCGCTGGTCGGGAGCAGCGTCATCTCGTGGCCGCGCCGCGCGATGAGGTGGATGCGGCCGCCCGAATAGCGCCAGGCGACGGCGTCGAACACCTGCAGGCCCTGGTCGCGGCAGCGGGTCGGGAAGCTGGCGAGGTAGCGCCCTTCGGCGGCGCCCGGCTGGGTGCCCAGCGCGATCCGGCAGACCTCCTGCCCGCCATAACGGATCATGGTGTAGGTGCCGGGGATCGTCTCCCGCGCGGGCGCCCTCGCGGGATCGAAAGGCACGCGCGGCGCCGCCGGGGCCGCGACGCGCTGCACGTAGCGCCGGGGTCGTCCAAGCGAATCGAGCAGGTAATCGGCCCCGTCGGCGCTGGCCTTCAGCTTGAAGGCGGCCGCATCGTCCTCGAAAGCCAGCACGGCCTTGCCTTCGGTGTCGTTCAGGCGGACATATCCCGCATCCGAGACGCTCCACGCCGCGATGCGCCCCAGCACGGGCAGGCTGCGCCGGCAGGTGGAGGGAAAGCCGACCGAGCGGCCGCCCTTCACCTCAACGGGCCTGAGGGTCAGCCGGCACTTGCGTGCGCCGTTCGGCGTCTGCAGCTCCCACGCACCCTGCAGCTGCGCGACCGCCGGCGGAAGCGCGGCTGCTCGGCCGCCGGCCGGCGCCTGCGCGAGGGCTGCACCCGAAAGCAGGGCCGGCGCGAGCGCGGCCGCGACGATGATCAACCGCGAGGCCATGGGGTCTCCGCGACGGGCGTGACCGGGCCC
>JAIXZF010000240.1 GCA_027489835.1 Hyphomicrobiales bacterium | reverse complement strand
TGCTGGAGCTGCGAGCCCAGCCCCATGGCGATCACGATGGCCGCGGCCGTGGCCACGAGCCCGCCGATGCGCCAGAAGGCGAGGCTCTCCCAGATCATCCCGAACAGCCGGCGGCGCGAGTCGGCGGCGGCCTCCGCGCTGCTGACCGGCAGCCGCCCGGCCTCGCGCAACTCGGCGGAGCGGGACGTTTCCAGCGAGGGCGCGTCGGCGGGCAGCTCCAGCCTGGCCTCGATGCGGCTCCACAGATCGGGCGGCAGGCTGGCCATGGCGGAGGTCCTGTCAAAGGCGAGAAAGTTCCGGCGCCAGCGCTCCACCTCGGCGGCGAAGGCGGCGTCGGACGCCGCGCGCGCCTCGGCGCGGGCAGCGTCTTCGGGGCTGAGCAGGCCCAGCGCGAACTCGGCGGCCAGCGCCTGAAGCTCTGGCGGCGGCGGTGTGGCGGGGCTCATTGCAGGCACTCCCGAAGCGTCAGCAGGCTGCGCCTCAGCCAGGATTTGATGGTGCCGAGCGGCATGTTAAGCCGGCCGGCGAGTTCGCCATGGCTCAGGCCATGGACATAGGTGAGCGCGATCGCCATGCGCCGCTTGGGCTCGAGCCGTTCGAGGCAATGCTTGAGCGCGTCGGCGTCGGACAGGCGCGCCATGGCGTCCTCGGGCGTCTCGGCCTCGTCGACGACCTCCTCGCCCACGGGCATCTCGGTCGGCTCCATGCGCCCCTCGCTTCTGAGCAGGCTGAGCGCGCGGTTGCGCAGCACGGTGTAGATCCAGGTGGCGGCCGAACCCTTCGCTGCGTCGAACTTGGCGGCGTTGCGCCAGATCAGCACGAACGCATCCTGCACCGCATCCTCGGCGACCGTACGGCGCTTGAGGATGCGCAGCGCCACGCCCAGCATACGCGGGCCTTCCTCGGCATAGATCGCGTTGAGCGCGCTCTTGTCCCCGGCGACGCAGCGTCCGAGCGCAGCTTCCAGATCCAGCGCCATGGGCCCCTCCGTTTCGTCGCGGCCCGGCCGCGTGCGCCCTTCGATTACAGCACGACGCCCGGCACGGATGCAGCCGCACCCGCGCCATCCATCACGTTTTGTTGAAATGGGGTCGCCGCATCCGCCGCCGCTTCACGCCGAGTAGCCCCCTCGTCGCCGGCCTCGCCGGTTCATGGGGCCTCAGCCCCGCCAGTTTCAGGGAGACCAACATGACCCGTATGCTTCACATCGTAGCCGCCGCCGCCATCAGCGTCGCAGCCACCGTATCAGCCCAGGCCGGCAGCTTCGTTTCGCTCAGCGAGGACCAGACGCTGCAGATGTTCGATTCGAAGAGCCGCAAGGTCACCGCCACGATGATGGTCAAGGGCCTGACCGCCCCCCTCGCCGGCATCGACATCCGACCGGCCGACGGCATGCTCTACGGCCTCCAGCGCGATGGCCAGATCGTCACCATCGACATGAAGACGGGCCAGGCGATGATGAAGTCGAAGCTCGACCAGGCTCTGCCCACCGGCGGCATGCTGGTGGTCGACTTCAACCCGGTGGCCGACCGCATGCGCGTCGTCGGCTCGGACGGCACCAACCTCCGCATCAACGTCGACGACGGCAAGACCACCGTGGACGGCAAGCTGAAGTTCGCCGAGACGGACGCCAACAAGGGCGCGTCCCCGATGATCGCGGCCGGCGCCTACACCAACAAGATGAAGGGCGCCAAGGAAACCGCGCTCTACGAAATCGACGGCGCGACCGGCGCCTTCGTCAAGCAGGCGCCGCCCAATGACGGCGTGCTGTCGACCCTTGGCTCGATGACCGCCAAGCCCCGCGCCGTGGCCTTCAACATCGAGACCGACGCCCAGGGCAAGAACACCGGCTGGGTGCTGGCCGACGGCGCGCTGAGCATGATCGACATCTCCAACGGCCAGATGAAGGCCGTGGGCAAGGTCGACGGCCTGCGCGGCCAGGTTCGCGATATCGCGGTTCTGCCTGCGATGTGATCGGGTCTCACGTCAAAGGTGGAGACGGCCGCTGGTCCCGCCGGGCCGGCGGCCGTTTTTTCGGGCGGCGTACAGGCAGCGACATGACCGATTTGTCATGTTTCGGCCAAAGCATCGGTTAAGCTCGGGCGAGCATGATGGGCAGACCGTCATCGGAGGTGCCCCGTGAGCGCCGAAACCATAGGCGCCGTCGCGGCGCTTCACCGCTTCGGCCTCGGGCCGCGCCCCGACGATCTCGCCCGCATCGGCTCGGGCGTGCGCGACCTCTTCCGCTCGGAACTGGACGATAAACGCCTCGGCCCTCTCGGCCCCGTCCCGTTCGCCGGCATGGCCGAGGCCGGCCCCGCCATCCGCTCCTTCCTCGAGGACCAGCGCAGCCGGCGCGTGGCGAACGCCGTCCCGGCCTCTCCGGAGACGATGGGCCCTCCCGTGCCGCAGCCGCCGGCCGGGCCGGCGCAAAGCGAGCCGCCCCTGCCGCAGAAGACCTATCGCGAGGAGGCGCGCGTCCGCTTCCACGCTATGCTCGAGCCGCTGGGCGGGCTTGGCGACAGGCTGCTCGCCTTCTGGTCGAACCATTTCGCCGTGTCCGTCAACAAGAGCCCCCAGGTGCGCGCCTTCGCGGGCCTCCTCGAGCGCGAGGCGATCCGGCCCCATCTCTTCGGCCGCTTCGCCGAAATGCTGCTTGCGGTCGAGACGCATCCGGCGATGCTGCTCTACCTCGACAACCAGCAATCGATCGGCCCCAATTCGCGCGCCGGCGCCCGCCGCGGCCGGGGACTCAACGAGAACCTCGCGCGCGAAATCCTGGAGCTGCACACCCTCGGCGTCGCAGGCGGCTATGGGCAGGCTGATGTGACGGCGCTAGCTGCGGCGATCACCGGCTGGACTCTCAATCCGCCGGAATCCACCGAGGGCCCATCCGGCGTCTTCCGCTTCAACCCCAACATGCACGAACCCGGCGAGCGCCTGCTGCTCGGCCGGCGCTATCCGGAAGGCGGATTCGAGCAGGGCCGACAGGCGCTGGCCGACATCGCGCGCCACCCCGCCACGGCGCGCCACGTGGCCCGCAAGCTCGCCAGTCATTTCGTCGCCGACGAGCCGCCCGCCGCCATGGTGGCCCGCCTCGCCGCGGCCTTCCAGGCCAGCGACGGCGACCTGCTGGTCGTCTCGCGCACCCTTCTCGAATCGCCGGAAGCCTGGATGGCGCCGCCCACCAAGATACGGACGCCGCAGGAGTTCCTGGTCGCCGCCGCCCGGGCGCTGGGGCGCAAGCCCGAAGCGCCGCAGATCATCGGCCCGCTCGCCGCGATGGGCCAGCCGCTCTGGCAGCCCGGCGCGCCGAACGGCTTTCCCGACACGGTGGCGGCGTGGGCGTCGCCGGAGGGCCTGAAATCGCGCCTCGACGTCGTAGCCGCGATCTCGCGCCAGGCGGCTTCGACCGTCGATCCGCGCGAGTTGATTGCCCAGATCTTCGGCCCCGGCATTTCGCCCGAGACCCGGAGCACGCTGCTGGGGGCCGAAAGCCGCTACCAGGCCGTGGCGCTCGCCCTCATGTCCCCCGAATTCATCAGGAGGTGACCATGCAGCCCAATGACGACCATGACGGGCCCTGCGAGGCGATGACGCCGTCGCGCCGTACCGTCCTCGGCGCGGCGGGAGCGCTGTTCGCCTGGTCCTTCGTGCCGAAGCTGGCCTACGCGGCGCCCGGCGCGCGCGATCCGCGCTTCGTGCTGGTCATCCTGCGCGGCGCTCTCGACGGCTTGTCCGCCGTGCCGCCGCTCGGCGATCCGAGCTATGAAGGCCTCAGGGAAGGGATCGCGCTGCGCCGGGACGGCGACATGCCGGCCCTGCCGCTCGACGGGTTCTTCTTCCTGCACCCCGCCATGCCGAACCTCGCGCGGCTCTACGGAGCCAACCAGGCCGCGATTCTCCACGCCGCCGCGACCGGCTATCGCCAGCGCTCCCATTTCGACGGGCAGGACGTGCTGGAAAGCGGCCAGCCCGGCCCGGGCCAGACCGCCGATGGCTGGCTGAACCGGCTCCTCGGCGTTCTCCCCGCAGGCGAGGGGATCTCCCGCAAGGGCGCGCTGGGCATCGGCATCGTGCCGCCTCTCGTGGTGCGCGGCGCGGCGCCTGTCCTCGGCTGGGCCCCGCCCGTGCTGCCGCGCGCGGGTGACGACCTCGTCGCGAGGCTGATGGACCTGTACGGGCAGCGCGATCCGGTGCTCGCCAGGGCCTTCGCGCAGGGCGTGGACGTCGAGCGCATCGTCAACCGCGAGGGCATGGCCGGCCAGCGCGCGCGTGGCGGGCCGGACAGTGCCGACGGCATGAGGCTGATTGCGGAAGGCGCAGCAAAGCTGGTCAACGCCGATGACGGGCCGCGCGTCGCCGCCCTCGCCTTCGAGGGCTGGGACACCCATGCCAACGAGGGCGGCGCCACGGGCCGCCTCGCCGGCCTGCTGCGCGGCCTCGACGGCGCGCTGGCGGCGTTCGAGACGGGCCTAGCCGCCCGCTGGAAGGACACGGTGGTGATGGTCGTCACGGAGTTCGGCCGCACCGCCCGCGTCAACGGCACCATCGGCACCGATCACGGCACCGGCACGGTGGCCTTCCTCGTCGGCGGTGCGGTCAGGGGTGGCCGCGTCATCGCCGACTGGCCGGGGCTGAAGCCCGAGAGCCTGCACGAGCAGCGCGACCTCCGGCCCACCACCGACATCCGCGCCGCCGCCAAGGGCGTGCTGTCCGATCTGTTCGGCATCTCGGGGCCCGTGCTGGCGGAGAAGGTGTTTCCCGGCACAGCAGGCCTAATGCCGATCAAGGGGCTGGTGGCTTGAGGTAGCAGTCTCAGGGCTCGGCGCCCTCGCCGCCCGGCCCCAGATGGCTCAGCCCGCGCGCCCGGGCGAACCTGATCTGGCGCTGGCGCTCGCGGGCCGAAGCGCGCTGGGCCTCCGTCGTCTCCTCGACGCAGCGCGGGCACGACACGCCCTCCTCATAGGCCGGCTGCGCCCGGTCGGCCTCCGTCAGCGGCCGCCGGCAGCCATGGCAGATGGCGAAGCGGGGCTCGGGCACGAGCCCGTGGCCAACCGCAACGCGTTCGTCGAAGACGAAGCAGGCGCCATTCCAGCGGCTCTCCGCGGCCGGCACCGTCTCGAGATAGCTCAGGATGCCGCCCTTGAGGTGATGCACCTCGGCGAAGCCCTCCTGCAGCATGAAGGCGCTCGCCTTCTCGCAGCGGATCCCGCCCGTGCAGAACATCGCCACCTTGCGCTTGCGCTCACCCGCCAGCCGCTCCCGAACCCAGGCCGGGAAATCGCGGAAGCTCGTCGTGCCGGGGTCCACCGCCCCGACGAAGCTGCCGATCCTGTGTTCGTAATCGTTGCGGACGTCGATCAGCAGCACGTCGGGATCGGCGATCAGCGCGTTCCAGTCCTCCGGGCGCACATAGGTCCCGGCGGCCTTGAGCGGATCGACCGCAGGATCCCCAATGGTCACGATCTCGGGCTTGACCTTCACCTTGAGCCGCTGGAACGGAGGGCTCTTGGCGTCGGCGAACTTGACCTCGAGCTCCGCGAGCCCCGGCATCGCCCGGATCGTGTCGAGCACGGCGTCGATCCCGGCGGGCGGGCCGGCTATGGTGCCGTTCACCCCCTCGCCCGCCACCAGCAGCGTGCCCCTCACCCCGCCCGCCCGGCAGGCGGCCTCGATCGCCGCGCGCACGGCCTCGGGCTCCGCGATGCGGGCGAAGCGATACAGCGCGGCGATGCGGATGTCGGCCATGGCGCTGAGCTACAGGAGGAGCGCGCCGCGCCGCAAGCTCCGGGCCGCACTCGCGGTTGTCATCCGATTGCGCTATGGCGCTTCGCATCGCCATCGGAACGGTCTCATGACACCCGCGGAAATCAATCTCGTCGGCTACATCGCGGCCGCCTGCACCACGCTGTGCTGGCTTCCCCAGGCGGTGAGGGCCATCCGCACCCGCGACACGGCCGCGATCTCGCTCTGGACGCAGGGCCTGTTCGCCATCGGCATCGTGTTCTGGCTGATCTACGGCGTCTTGGCGGCGAGCTGGCCGGTGGTGATCTCGAACGTCGTCGCGCTGCCGCTGGTGCTGGTCGTCATCGCCATGAAGATCCGCTACGGCTGAGGAGCGACCGGCAGGGACTGGCGCAGGAGGCCGATCCAGGTTTCGAGCCGCTTTCGGTTGACGCCGAAATCGGAGCTGCCGATCTGGCTGCGCGAATACAGCGCCAGCGTCGAGCGTTCACCCTCCAGTTCGATGAAGCGCACGTTGATCGTGTCCGGAAAGCGCATCAGCCGCGTGCGCGCCAGATAACGATCCTGCACCTTGGCCTCATCCCGCGCCAGCGCGAAGACGTCGGGATCGTTGACCTCGATGACGCGCACCGCGTCGCGCAGCCGCGCCACCGGCACGGCGAAGACTGGCGGTGCGCCGTCGACGGGAGCTGCGCACAGCCCCGGCGGGCAGAACAGCGCGTCGTTCCCCGTCGGGCTCCGCGTCAGGGCGGCGAAATCCACGGGGCCCAGATCGGGCGCGCCGAACAGGCGCTCCCAGAGCTTCGCGATCCCGTAGCTTTCGTCACCGCGCGTCACGACCACCCCCAGCGTGAAGGCCGCGACGAGCGCCAGCGCGGCGAGGGTCCAGGAGACAGTATTCACGTCGCGCGCCTCCGCCTGACGCAGTAGTTGCGCCAGCCCTTGGAAGCGATACGCTCGGCTCCCGGTTGAAGCAACGTCCCAGGATCCGCATGCCCTCGCTTTCGATGCCGCACCTCGTCCCGATCGGCATGCTGATCGCCTCGAATGTTTTTATGACGTTCGCCTGGTATGGCCATTTGAAGTACAAGACGGCCTCCGTCGCCCTCGTGATCGTCGTGTCGTGGCTCATCGCCCTTCCCGAATACATGCTCGCCGTCCCTGCCAACCGCATCGGCAGCGCCGTCTATTCCGCGGCCGAGCTCAAGACCATCCAGGAGGTCGTCACCTTGTCGGTGTTCGCCGTGTTCTCGGTGCTGTACCTCAAGGAGCCGCTTGGCTGGAATCACGCGCTCGGCTTCGGCCTGATCGCCGCCGGAGCCTTCTTCATCTTTCAGGGAAAGTGAGCCTTTCTTGGACCGCTCGCACTTCATCTCGGGCGCGCCCGTCGTCGACCGCTATCTGCAGGAGGGCTACGAGGCCGTCCGCGGCATGTCCTCGCGCTTCGCCGCCGCCATCTCGGCCTGGTGCCTGAAGCATCAGGCTTCCAACGGAATCGCAGGGCACTTCGCCGAGATCGGCACCTTTCAGGGGCGTTACTTCATCGCGCAGGCTCTCGCGCTCGAGCCCGGCGAGCGCGCCCTCGGCATCGACCTGTTCGACTGGCCGACCGCAGCGACGCTCGACATCTTCCTCGCCAATTGCCGCCGCTGGGGCCTCTCGGACGCGGTCATGACCGTCTGGAAGGCCGATTCGGGGCAGATGAGCCCCGAAGCCCTGCGCGCGAAGCTGGGCGACGGGCCAGTGCGCTTCTTCCACATCGACGGCGACCACTCGCCCGAGCCGCTCAAGCGTGACCTCGACCTCGCCCTCGCCGTGCTGCATCCGCAAGGGCTGATCTGCCTCGACGACATGCTCCACCCCGGCTACCCCTTCCTGGCCGGCACCGTGGAGCGCTGGCTTGTCACCAACCCGGCGATGCGCCTGATGTGCGTCATCGATCGCGAGGACATCGTCGCCGCGCCCAAGTTCCTGATCTGCCACATCGACGCCGTGCCGCTTTACGAGACGGCGCTGATGGAGCGCTTCGCCGCCTTCCATTACGTGCTGGGCGGTGACGCGCTCGGCCATTTCTGCGTCGTGCTGACGCCGAACCCCCGCATCGCCGAGGTCGACTGAGGCCGGTTGACAGGAAGCCCGCGAGTTCCCACCCTGCCGGCGCAACTTCAGCCTGTGGGGGGCTCATCCATGCAAGGTTTCTTCGGCCGCCGTTCGTTCGGCGCGGCGGCCATCATCGGCGCGGGCCTGGCATCCGTGCCGGGTTCGGCGAGCGCCAACACCGACCTCGTCTTCTGCAACAACACCGGCGCGAAGACCTTCATCGCCCTCGTCTATTACGAGACGCGCACCAGCAAGTGGATGCTGTCGGCCTGGCATGCGCGCAATCCGGGCGAGTGCCGTTCGATCGGCACCTACCGCACCGGCATCATCTACTATTTCGCCGAGAAGGAAGGCCGCACCGCTTCGTGGCCGGCCAAGGCCAATGTCGAGAAGACCTTCTGCGTGCCCGCCACGCGCATCGAGCGCGTGCAACTCGGTGGCAACTGCGCCTCCGGCGAGCGGCTCCTCGGCTTTCGCGGCATCAACGCCACCGGCGCGAAGTTCACCTTCAACCTGAACAACTGAGTCTCGGCGCCGCATCTGCGAAGCTGCCCCCTTGCGCCGTTGCCCGAACGGCGCGAACCTCTCCCCGACTGTCCCATCAGGCGAAGGGTCGCGGCCGAGCTCCGCGGCCTTTCGCCTCGAGGGCCTCGGCGTTCGCCGGGCCCGATCGTGGCCGGATGCCCGGGCCCGCGCGTCACAGCACGGGACAGGGCTTCCTCGCGCATCAAGGGAGCAGGCGCAATGTCGAGGCAGCCATCGGGGTCGGCATCGGGCGGCGGATCGGGCAAGGGGCCCCGGGCCGTCGCTCTCGTGGGCCCCTACCAGAGCGGCAAGACCGCCCTGCTCGAGGCCATCCTCGATCGCTGCGGCGCCATCGACCGCGCCGGCAGGGCGGCGGACCGCAACACGGTGGGAGATTCCTCGCCCGAGGCGCGGGCTAGGAGCATGAGCGTCGAGCCCAACGTTGCCTCCGTGGACTTTCTTGGCGACCGCTTCACCTTCATCGACTGTCCGGGCTCGGTCGAGTTCCTGCACGACATGCGCACGGTGCTGCCCGGCGTCGACGCCGCCGTGGTGGTCTGCGAAGCGGACGACCGCAAGCTCGCTGCGCTCGAACTGGTGCTGCGCGAACTCGAGGAAAGCGACGTGCCGCGCTTCCTCTTCCTCAACAAGATAGACGCCACCCAGCGCCGGGTGCGCGAGACGCTGGCCGTGCTGCAGCGCGCCTCGCGCACGCCGCTGCTGCTGCGCCAGATTCCGATCTGGAAGGACGGTATCGCCATCGGATTCATCGACCTCGCGCTGGAACGCGCCTTCATCTACCGCGAGCACGCCCCGAGCCGCATCGTCGACCTGCCGGCCACCGAGCTGCCGCGCGAGAAAGAGGCGCGGTTCTCGATGCTGGAGAAGCTGGCCGATTACGACGATCAGCTGATGGAGAGCCTGCTCGGCGACCTCGAGCCCCCGCGCGACCAGGTCTTCGACGACCTCACGCGCGAGTTGAAGGAGCGCCACGTCGTGCCGGTCCTCATCGGCTCGGCGGCGCGCGGCAATGGCGTCACCCGGCTGCTCAAGGCCTTGCGCCACGAGGCGCCGGGGATGGCCGAGACGCGCGCCCGTCTCGGCGTGGCCGATACGGGGCCGGCCGTCGCGCAGATCCTGCGCACGCAGCACACCGCCCATGGCGGCAAGCTCTCGCTCGCCCGCATCCTCA
Source organism: Hyphomicrobiales bacterium (assembly GCA_027489835.1). Taxonomy (GTDB): domain Bacteria; phylum Pseudomonadota; class Alphaproteobacteria; order Rhizobiales; family Beijerinckiaceae; genus Allobosea. The sequence continues at coordinate 3,588 of JAIXZF010000240.1, read as the reverse complement.
GGGGCCGCGTCGCCGAGGGCGATGTGGGCCTCGCCTCCTCCGGCGCCGAAGCCCGGATCGCCGGCATCGGCGTGCCCAAGGGGGCCGAGCAGGTCAGGGTCTCCGAGGCCTCCGCGGGCGACACCGTGGCTCTGGCGCGGCTGGAACCGGTCGCGACAGGCGACGCCTTCGTCGTGGGCAGGGCGCAGTTGCCGCTGATCGCCTCGATCGCCCCGCCCGCCCCCGTCCACACCCTCGCGCTGGCGGCGAAGGAGCGCAGGGACGACGTCCGGCTCGCGGCCGCCCTGCACAGGCTGACCGAGGAGGACCCCTCGCTCATCGTGGAGCACAACGCCGAGATCGGCGAATTGAGGCTCCATGGGCAGGGCGAGATGCACCTTCGCGTCGCGCTCGACAGGCTGCGCGGACGTTATGGCGTCGAGGTCGAGACGATGCGCCCGCATGTCGGGCACCGCGAGACCATCCGCGCTCCGGCCGCCGCCCGCGGCCGGCACAAGAAACAGACCGGCGGCCACGGCCAGTTCGGCGACGTGGCGATCGAGATCAGGCCGCTCGCGCGCGGCGACGGCATCCGCTTCGTGGACCGGATCCATGGCGGCGTCGTGCCGCGGCAGTACATCCCCTCGGTCGAGGCCGGCATCCGGGATTACTGCCACAAGGGCCCGCTCGGCTTTCCCGTCGTCGACATCGAGGTGACGCTGACCGACGGCTCGCACCACCCGGTGGATTCATCCGACATGGCCTTCCGACAGGCAGCGCGCATCGCCATGGCCGAGGCGATGGCCGCCGCGCGGCCGGTGCTGCTCGAGCCGGTCATGGCCGTGCAGGTCCTCGCGCCGGCCGAGGCCATCTCGCGCGCCTCGGCCATCGTCTCCGCCCGCCGCGGCCAGATCCTCGGCTACGATGCGAGGCCGGGCTGGCGCGGCTGGGACGTGCTCAACGCCCAGATGCCGGAAGCCGAGCTCGCGGGGCTCATCGTCGAGCTGCGGTCCGCCACCTCCGGCGTGGGTTCCTACACGGCCCAGTTCGATCATCTTGCCGAGCTTGTGGGCCGGCAGGCGGAGGCGGCGCTCGCCTCCCACAAATAGCGCTGGAGCGTGGGCAAGCTGCGGCATGCGCCGCTTGCGCGGCGTACGATCCGGTGTTTTATGTTGGTTCACATCTGAACGAACGGCCGCCGCAAGAAGCGGCCTCGTCCCTGGGAGGAACACGCATGAACGTCCACGCTGGCGCGCGGCCCTGGCTCGCCCACTACCCGGAAAAGGCGCCCCGCGAGATCGATATCGGCCAGATCAGTTCGCTCGCCGCGCTGATCGACGATTCGGTGAAGCGCTATGCCGCCAAGCCGGCCTTCGAGAGCTTCGGAAAGAGCATCACCTTCTCGGAACTGGGCCGTGCGGCCAACGCCTTCGCCGCAGCGCTCCAGGCCCGCGGGCTGAAGAAGGGCGACCGCGTCGCGCTGATGCTGCCGAACGTGCTGGCCTATCCCGCCGCGCTGTGCGGCGTGCTGCTCGGCGGCTTCACGGTGGTCAACGTCAACCCGCTCTACACCGAGCGCGAACTCACCCACCAGTTGCAGGATTCCGGCGCGCGCGCCATCGTCGTGATCGAGAATTTCGCCCACGTGGTCGAGGCCAGCCTGCGGCACGTCAAGCTCGACGCCATCTTCGTCGCCACGCCCGGCGACCTCATGGGCCTCAAGGGCCATATCGTGAATTTCGTGTCGCGGCGCATCAAGAAGGCCGTCAAGGCCTTCTCGCTGCCACAGGCGACGCCCTTCGCGTCTGTCGTCACGGGCACAGCGCGCCCGACCGGCGTGACAGTAGGCCCCGACGACGTGGCCTTCCTGCAATACACGGGTGGCACCACCGGCGTCGCCAAGGGCGCGACGCTGACGCACAGCAACGTGCACGCCAACGTGCTGCAGTGCGAGGCCTGGCTGTCCTGGTCGTTTACGAGGCCCGAGGACCCGGCGGACTACCAGCACGTGATGGTCACGGCGCTGCCGCTCTACCACATCCTGGCGTTGACCTGCTGCTGCCTCTTCATGATGCGGATGGGCGCCAAGTGCCTGCTGATCGCCAACCCGCGCGACATCGACGGCTTCGTCAAGACGCTGAAGTCGACCCGCTTCACCTTCATGTCGGGCGTCAACACGCTCTACAACGCGCTTCTCAACCATCCGGGCTTCAATGCGGTGGACTTCGTCAACCTGCGCTTCGCCGTCTCGGGCGGCATGGCGACCCAGGCGGCGGTGGCCAAGCGCTGGAAGGAGACTACGGGCGTCCCCCTCGTCGAAGGCTACGGTCTGTCGGAGACGTCCCCGGTCGCCTGCTGCAACCGCCCCGACATCACCGAGTTCACGGGCACGATCGGCTACCCGGTGCCGTCGACCGACGTCGTGATCCGTGACGTCGACGGCCACGACCTGCCCGCCGGCCAGCCTGGCGAAATCTGCATCCGGGGCCCGCAGGTCATGCGCGGCTACTGGAACCGTCCGGACGAGACCGCCAAGGCGATGTCTGCCGACGGCTATTTCCGGTCCGGCGACATCGGCGTCCTCAACGCCGACGGCACCTTCAGGATCGTCGACCGGATGAAGGACATGGTTCTCGTCTCGGGCTTCAACGTCTATCCGAACGAGGTCGAGGACGTGCTCGCCAGCCATCCGAAGGTGCTGGAATCAGCGGTCATCGGGCTGCCCGACTCCAACTCCGGCGAGGCGGTCGCGGCATACATCGTGCTCAAGCCGGGCCAGAGCGCCACGCCCGACGAGATCAGGAGCTTTTGCAGGGAGAACATGACCGGCTACAAGGTGCCGCGCCATGTCGCCTTCCGCGAAACCTTGCCCAAGACGAATGTCGGCAAGGTGTTGCGCCGCGCACTGCGCGACGAGGAAATGAAGAAGGCGGGCTGATGCCGCCCGTCCGCCATCAACCATAACATAGCCAAATGGCCGGCAATCGGGGCTGGGAGACGCACGATATCTTGCGTTTCCACCGCGTTTCGGCGCAACTTCCGCTCCATGCGGCCTTAACGATCTCTGAACGGGAAGAAACAGATGACTGACATCAACATCATGGCCGGAACATCCGGGGCCGACAACATCCGCGGCACCGCCGGCGCCGATGCCATCGCCGCGCTGGGCGGCGCCGACACTGTGCGCGGCATGGAAGGCGACGACGCGATCGCCGGCGACCGTGGCGGGGACCGACTTGAGGGCGACCGAGGCGACGACATCCTGCTGGGCAATCTCGGCGACGACGTGCTCCTCGGAGGGCGCGGCTCGGACATCCTGCATGGCGGCCTCGGCAACGATGTGCTGATCGGGGGCCTCGACGCCGACACTTTCGCCTTCACCGCCGTCGACCTGCAGCGCGGCGGCACGGACGTCATCACCGATTTCCGGCTCAACGAGGACAGCCTGAGCCTCACGGGTCTCAGGATCACGAAGGTGGAGCGCGGCTTCCTCGACATCGCGACGATGAACGGCGAGTTCCTCGACAATGGCAGCCGCTCGACGGACCTGACCCTGACCGTCTCCGACTTTCTCGGCCGCACCCAGAAGATCGTGCTGCTCGACGTCTG